>JAGBOP010000017.1 GCA_017633835.1 bacterium | reverse complement strand
TGCGGTTCATTAATTGTTGGGCAATATAACTACCAGTTGCATTTGGATCAGCAGCGTGATCAACACCAAGTTGAGTATAGTGATATGTACCATCGGTATCTTGAATATAACCCCAACCTTTAGTAGTTTTAACATGAACAACAACGGATTTATTTTTGGTTTGCTTAATGTATTTTGCCGAATTAAACGCATCAATTAACGCTTTAAAGTCGTGTCCATCAACCACCCCAATATATTCATATCCAAGTTCAGTAAAAATGTTTTGTTTATTATCAGTAGCTTTTTGTAAAGCAACTAAAGTATTATGCAATCCGCCAATATTTGGAGCAATCGACATGTTATTATCATTAAGAATAATAATCATTGGAGCATTTAAGGCGGCATTAGCTTCTAATGCTTCTAAAGACATCCCGTTAGCTAAACTAGCATCACCAATGACGTCAACAACTGCGTGATCATTTCGGTGAGCAGGTGCAACCCCTAAATATTTACCAGTAGCAGCACTTAAACTTGTACCACTATGTCCCGCACTTCATTTATCATAAACTGATTCATTGGGACTTTGAAACCCATAAATTCCCCCAAAAAGTTTGATGGTATTCATGCGGTCTAATCGTCCAGTTAGCATCTTGTAAATATATGCTTGGTGACCAATATCAAAAACGATTTGGTCTTCTTTGGGATCAAAACAATATAACAAAGCAATGGTTAAATGAATGACTCCTAAATTACTAGAAACATGCATGGAGCGAATTTTAGCCAAATTAACCATGGTATTTAATAGTTCATTAGCCAAACTATTCATTTGATCAATGCTTAATTTTTTAATGTCTTGGGGCAAATTTAAGTTATGTAATAAATCCCCATTAGTTGAAATAGTAGTTTCTTTTAATTCTTCCATTGTAATTTTCCTTCTTTTTAGTTAATTATTATTGATTAGTAAATTCTTTAATATTCATTAGCACATGCTTATCATCCATGTGCACTAATTCATCCACTTCTTGATTAGTTCCTTGGAACAAAAAACCATGGTAGTTCATTTTAACAATTTTGACATCTTTAATTCCTTGTTCAAAGAAATAAGATTCAAGGTCAGTACCCAAGGTGTTTTCATCATCAATTCGTTCGTAAACAATGATGGTGTGAAAATGTTTAGCAATCAGTCAATCAAGGTATTGTTTTTTATAATTATTAATAAACAAAGCATTCACAATTGATAAATTAGCAATTGTCTTAATTTTTTCATAAAGATGCAAGAATGAAGGACCATAACTAATAAAACAAACTTCATTGTCCTTTTTATCTTGCAAGATTTGTCAGTTCCCAAATTCAACCGGGAATTGATTAATTTCATTAATTGTATCACTATTAGCATTGTCTTGCTTTTGGGCAAAACGAATGCTAAAAATTTGATTGGGATTTAAATCTAATGACATTTGCAATAATTTTCAATTTTGTTCATTTGTCATTCCCGTAGTAATAATGGTGTTAGGAATGCTTTTTAACATGCTGACATCAAAAATACCATTATGACTTGTCCCATTACCAGCACTGATGTTACATCCATCTAATAATAACGTCATTCCTAAATTCAAGCGTGAAGCATCATGTCATAATTGATCATACGTTCGTAATAAGAAAGTAGAATACGTAGCAACAATCGGGCGAAATTGGTGCATTGAAGCAATTCCAGCTGCAATCGTAATTGCATTTTCTTCTTGAATTCCTAAATCAACAAAATAAGCTGGCAATTGCTTTTTAATTTCGTTTAAACCAATCCGATAAGTCATGCTTGGACTAATAATCATAAAGTCTTTTTTGCTAGCAACTCTTTTGGTTAATTGGGTTGCTAAATAATACCCAGTCGAAAATGGAATGCTTTGGTTGGTATCAACACCATAACTGTATGTATGATAACTACCATCAGTATCTTTGACAAAACCATTTCCTTTAATGGTTTTGACGTGGACAATTACTGATTGATGTTGATCATGCTGAATTTGTTTTGCTTGATTAAAAGCATTAATTAACGCACTAATGTCATGCCCATCAATTACCCCAATGTATTTATATCCTAAATCGGTAAAGAAATTCTTTTGCACATTATTATGAGTTGCTAAATTAACTAATAATTGGTGCATTCCTCCTTCTGCTGGACTAATTGACATATCATTATCATTAATAACAATAATAACGGGTGCTTTAAGTGCAACATTGCTTTCAAGTGCTTCTAATGACATCGCACTAATAATGCTACC
>JAGBOP010000016.1 GCA_017633835.1 bacterium | reverse complement strand
TTTCGTACTATTTTTAATGTAAGCAATTTTGACTTTCTTTAAATCTAATTCTTGTAAATCCTTATAGTAATGTTGGTGAGCAATTTCAACACTTGTAAAATCTTGGTCATCTCTTTTTGCTAAAACGTCTAATACAATGGCTGCATCAGTAACGTACTTGCAAATAATGCCCACGTGGTCTAAGGATGGAGCATATGGATATACCCCAAAACGCGAAATTAAACCATAACTTGGTTTATAACCAACGTTGTTTAAAAAACTAGCAGGAAATCTGACGGAATCCCCCGTATCAGTACCTAATCCAAATGCAACGACACCAGTAGTGACATTGACATTAGTACCACTACTACTTCCTCCAGTAATCCGGTTTTTATCATACGGGTTAATTACCCGACCATAAGCACAATATGTGCCAGTACCACCTAATCCAAATTCATCTAAACAGTCCTTAGATACTAGTTGGGCTTTACTTTCTCTTAATAATTTAGCAGCAGTTGAATCATAAAGAGGTTCAAAGTCTTCTAATAATAAACTACCCCCCGTTGTTTTAAATCCCTTGGTCGCAAAATTATCTTTTAATGAATAAGGAATATTAATTAACAAATTATTAGGATCATATGGTTCAACTTTTAAGGGAACGAAATTAATAATCGAGTTATAGTTCTTTTTATTAGATTCCAATTTTGCTTTTAAATCTTGTTCAAATTGATTAAAGAATGTTTGGTCAGCAAATTGATGATGTCATTGTAAAATTAATGATCTATTTTTCATAAGTAAGTTCCATGTATCCTTCCTTATCATGATCATGTTTAGCAAGTCATGGCTTGCTATCCATGTCAACTACTTCGTTATCAGGACGTAAATAAAAGCGATTATTTTCAATTGGATAATTTAGTGGTTGAACATTATCTGTATTGATGGCGTCAAAAGCGTCAAAACTAGCAACAACTTTCTTGAAATTGTTAACAATTGCTTTGGCTTGTTCATCACTAACATCGTAATATAAATTCCTTGCTAATTGATGAATTAACTTCACAGTTTGTTCATCATTTAACGCTTGAATTTCCTTTTTATCATTTATCATCTTGTTCTTCCTTGCAACTTTCTTTTTATCCTATTTATAATTTTACTTTTTTTTATGGAAATTGTAATTACCAAGTAATACATGTATGCCAAAAAGTTTGCAAATATTGATTACATAATTTAAAGTGTTGGTTATAAAAAAATCCTTTGCAACTTAACGGACTTGGGTGAGCACTTGTTAATATTAAATTGTTTTGTTCATCAATAAATGGTTTAAAACTAATCGCATTATTACCTCAAAGTAAATAAACGAGGTGTTTGGTATTATTATTACAGTATTCAATAAAGTCTTTGACAAAGATATTTCATCCTAAATTCTTGCAGGAATTAGGTTGGTTATTAATTACACATAATGAAGTATTAAGCAATAATACACCTTGTTTAGCTCATGCGATTAAGGTTTGATCAGTTTTTACTTGGCCATATTCATTTGTTATTTCTTTAAAAATATTTTGTAATGATTTGGGAATGGGTTGATCGAGATTGACGGCAAATGCTAATCCATTGGCATATCCAACCGTATAATAAGGATCTTGCCCCAAAATAATTACTTTCAAATCTTTTAAGTCAAAGTAATTAAACGCATTAAACGTTAAGGCTTCGGGTGGAAATAATTCGTGCTTAGTTTTTAAAGAATTATAAGCATTTATTAGTTTAGCAAAATAAGGTTTTTGTTTTTCCTGCATAAAAAAAGCATGGAAATATTTTGGTAATTCCATGCTGAAGTGATTATGAATGGGCAACGTTCCCATTGATGTATTTTAAGATTTCAATATTTTGATCAACAGTAACTGCTTGCTGAGCTGAAGAAGTACTGTTAACATCAATGCTGGCAACTTGTTCAAATAATAATGCTTGAGCATTAACTTGTTGTTGCATTGCATAAAGATTGTTAATGCTATCATTACTAAAACATCACGAGCCACTGGCAGTGTTGTAATAGTTAATGTAGTCGTTATTAGCATCTTGAAAACCAGGGTGCGTTGAGATTAATTTAGTTCCATCTTTATTTATGCAGTTATAAACAACGTTGCTATAACTTGTTTTTTCACTACTATAGTACGATAGCAAGTTTTGGGATGAATAGTAATTTAAAGCAGCGTAATTAGTTAAATCAACGGCTCCGGTTTGATCTTTATCGGATTGGGTAGCGGAGCTCGTGCTTTTACCTAAACCAATGTTTTGCAATGAAACATAAATTGGGTTTAAATTTAACACAAAATATCGTTCATAAAATGGATTGTAACTTAATGAATTGCCATTGATTTGCGGATTAGTCAAATCAGCTAATCCATCAATATTTCTTGTAATTGTACAGTTAATTGGTTGGTTTGATTGGTAATTAGAGTTAGCAGCTGATGAAGCATAAAATTCAAAAACAATTTTAATGTCACTTACTTTCGCAACTGAAATTCAGTTACTACTTTCTAATTCTTTCTTACCATCTTTATCAGTTGTATATACATCCCCATAATCAACTGACTTACCGTTGTCAGCAGTTTCGTATTGTTTACTATTAGGGGTAGCTGGCATATAGGAAGCTAGCAATGATGAATATTTACTATTACCACTTTCATCAACTCACAAGTTAGTAGCAGTTTGTCCCAAGTTTGCTTTACCAACGTGATAAAAGATATCAGTTGGAAATAAATAGAACGTACTTTGTCCATCTTGGCTTTGTCAAGGGTGAATTAAGTCATTAGCAAATGACCCAATATCAACTGGGGTTTGTCCGTTTGGAGCATAACCTTGCATGTCCGTAAATAAATCAAATGGATTTTCGTATTCACTATTAGTGGTTAAGCCCAAGGAATCAAGTTGTTTTTTTAATGCGGCATTTTGTTTTGCAGTTTGACTTGGATTGTTAGGATTAGTCATTAATGGGTATTGGTCCCCATAATTAGCTAACCCTGTTAACATCCGTAATGTCCCTGCACTAGTACCACTTCATTCCAAAATTTGTTGTCCTAAGTAGTTATATAACGTAATTGGACCTACTAAGAAGTTCAAAACACTGGTAAATAATTGTTGGACAATCAAACTATTATTTTGTTGTAATCAGTCGGGTGCTTTTAAATTTTCATTAATACCGTTGTTTTTACTTAACCCTTTTTTATAACCAATGGTAGCAGTGCCTGATGCAGCAGTTAAACCTTCTAGTTGTCCATTTTCATTATAGTTTCAACTCGTTACTGAGGACAAGTTGCTATATTTGGAAGTTGAAATGGCTCCTCGAATTCCATCAGTATTTCCAAAAAGATCACCCATCGCTACATCATTAATAACTTGGTTTTCGCTTGAACTTCCCGTCCCGTTATCATTAACACTATATGCATTTACCGTTGACAAGGCAATGTAACTGTTGGTGGCGGTATTTTTAACAATTTCCGCACATGAGACAACTGAAACGGCGGGAATTGTTACCATGGCAGTAACCCCAATTCCAATTAGTGCATATTTTCACTTTTTGCTGATTTTCATAAATTTCTCCTAGTCGGGATTTGCTTGGCCTTGATCAGAATTATTAACATCGTTAAAGCGTGAACAGTACTTAGCAAATTCTAATTGCCGTTCACCGCACGAACCAAACCGGTTCTTTTCTACAGCAAAGTTAATTAAAAAAGTTTCCTTGTTTGGTTCCGCATTTAAACCTTGTTTTGCATTATCACCATTGTATAAAAACATGACCACATCGGCATCTTGTTCAATTGCTCCTGATTCCCGTAAGTCAGACAGCAATGGTTTCTTGTTCGTATTATCCATCTTGTTTTGTTCAACTCTTCGTGATAATTGAGATAAAGCAATGATGGGAATGTGCAAGGTTAATGCCATTGTTTTTAAAGTCTTAGAAATAATTCCTACTTCGGTGGCTCTTGAAGTGTTAAACCGCATCTTGTCGCTATTAACTTTTACTAGTTGTAAATAGTCAATAACCACTAAATCAACCACATATTTGGAAGTATTTTCTTTGACGACTGATTCTAGTTTAGATAAAGTTAAATCACCTTCATCATAAAACAAAATTGGTAATTCGTCCATGTTTTCATTTTGCAAAATGGCATGCAGTTTAGCTTTTTCATATCCACTTAGCATCCGTTTCTTAATCTTAAAATTATCAAAAAACGACACTAACGAAATAGTCTTGTCAAACATTTGGTCCGCACTCATTTCTAAACTAAAAAAAAGAACGACATGTTTTTTTTCATTTGGTTTAAGCAATTTGTTTTTGGCCAATGCCATTTTACTAAAGGCAACTGCTCAATTTAGTGCCAAGGTGGTTTTACCAACCCCCGGACGAGCAGCTAAAATGTATAATAATTCATTATTAAATCCATCTAATAGTTCATCCACACAGTGCATACATCATTTGTATTTTTGACTAGCAAACTGATCAACTTTATTATTAACTTCTTCATCAGTTTGGTTGTTCACATCTTGGGTAAATTTAACTAACAAATTGTGAGCATTTTTACCTTCAATTGAGGTTACCCAACTAGAAGTAATAAAAAAGAATTGTGAATTTAATTGGTTTAATTTATCTTCAATGTCACCGGTGTTAATTTGCATCGTACTTAAATCAGCACCAAACTGATTTAATGACTCATTAATTGATTGACACTTTTTAATGTCCACTAGTTTCTTAAATTCATCTAAAGTATTAACCTTTAAATTGAACCCTAGTTCCATGAACATGTCATCAACATCATCAGCATCAATCCCATAATCAGTTGCACTAATGCGTTCTTTAATGGTTTGCAAATTAATAATTTTTTCGTTCGCATTGTATAAATCAATAATTTGTTTATAGCAAATGCGTAATAATGCATTGGTAAAATCATTTGCAGTTAATCGACCATATGCATACGAAATATAACTAGGTTCATCAAGTAAACACGCAATTAATTCTTTTTCAATTTGTAAACTATTAGGATCAGAATTTAAATCAATTGGTTCCACGCTTTACCTAGAAAAATTAGTTTTTTTCTTCAACATTAACCAGCAATGTTGCTTCAATATCTTTGTATAACTTGACGTTAATGTGGTGTTCACCAAAGCCTAATTTAATTGATTTATCTAATGCAGTGTGATCAAGAGTGATTCCTTGTGCTTTTAGTGCATCAATAATTTGCTTTTGGCTAATACTACCAAATGCTTGACCATGGTTAGTCTTTAAACTTAACGTAATAGTTAAAGCATCAAGTTTGTTCTTTAATGCAGTTGCTTCTTCTCTTCGTTTTGCTTCTTCTTCAGCAATCTTTTGCAATCTTGCATTTAGTTCATTTTCATTCTTGGCAGTGCAGTATTCTGCTAAATGGTTCGGAATTAAATAGTTAATTGCGTATCCATCTTTAGCATCAACAACAGTGTTCTTCTTACCAAGATTTTTAACATCTTCTAATAGAATAACTTTCATTGTTTTAGTTCCTTATTTATTACTTTACAAATGGAAGTAGAGCAACAATCCGTGCCCGGTGAATAGCATTGGAAATTTGGCGTTGGTGTTTCATACATGCACCAGTTAGAAAACGAGGAAGAATCTTACCAGTGTGTTCACCATCAACGTAGTATTTTAATAATTCAATGTTTTTATAGTCCACGTAAAGAATGCCCTTTTGGCACAATACGCAGTGTTTCTTGTGTAATTTGAAGAATTTCTTGTTATTGTTTTGGTTATTGTGGTTGAAGTTCTTACCATCTTTTTTGTATTCATGATGTTCGTGTTCAGCCTTACCAGGAATAACTTCGATTTCCACCTTCTTTTCGGTGTTATTATTCTTTTCTTCAATTACAACTTCGCTTTTTCTTTGTTCATCCATAGTTAGTTGTGTTTCTCCTAATGTATAAATAGATTAATCTTCATCTAATTCGTTATACCAATCAGGCATATCATCACTGCTGGGATCAGCAGTTTTGCTATTTTCTTTTTGGTTCGCATTAGCTTGATTAGTTGGATTTACATCTTCTTCAGTACCAAATGTTTCATCAATTGAAACTTTTTCTACCACTTGTTCGGGTTGCATATTACCAACCGTTGGTTGGTTGCTAACTGAATTAAAGTTATTGGTAGTATTTGAACTAGAAGCTAAATCCTTGATGGGGTTGCGATATTGATTACTGTTATTATTGTTCACTGATTGAATATTATCAACAATGATGTCAGTACTAGTTCCCGTGCGACCATCTTTAGTGGTGTAATTACGCCGGGTAAGCCGTCCTTCAATAATCACGAAATCACCTTTTTTTAGATAATTAATGACATAATTAGCTTGCACACCAAAAACCACGCAAGGAAAAAAATATGTTTCCTTGCTGTTGCGTGAATCACTAGCAGCTAAATCAAATCGAGCGTTACTCAAATTCGCATTCGCACTAGCAAAAGTACTTGGATTAGCAGTTAATCTGCCCGATAAAAAAACCTTATTCATGGTTAATCTTCTTTCTATCACTTGTTATCTAAGTGTATTAATGATGATTAATTAAATCAATATCGTTTTTTGTAGATTTTTAATTGGTTAATAAAACAATCATTAAATCTACAAGTAAGTATAAAGTGTATGAACTATTCTTTTGTTGAATTTGGTTCAGTTACAGCACTAGTTTCACTTGGCTTAGCAACTTCTTCTGTTGGTTGACTTTCGGTTGCATTAGCTTCAGGCTTCTTTGCTTGTTGGTTAGGATAACGTTTCTTTAAAGAAGTTTCTCCCCCTTGGGCAGCAAATTCTTGTCGTTTCTTAGCTTGAATAGCTTCATAACGTTGTAAGCGAAGGTTAGATTTCTTGACCTTCTTTTCGTTGTGAAGTGCTCTTGCACCATAATCCTTATCTAGGTTAATGATCATAAAACGTAGTAGATTAGGATTAATGTTACCTAGACGTCTGAATTCAGAAATGATGGTTGCGTCATCAGTATTAAAGTTGTAAATGTAATAATAACCCATTGCCCGTTTCTTAATTGGGTATGCAAGGGTTTTGTTACCTCATGTTACAACTTTTAGATCTTTGGCATTTGCCAAAAGAGCTACTAGTTTATCGTTAACAGCGTTGGCATCTTTTTCTTCCAACTTACCATCAACAATGGTTAAAATTTCGTATTTTGCCATATTCTCTCCTTGGTTAAAGTCACAATTGTGACAAAGAGTATTCTTTGTAATTGGACTATTTTATATGTTAAAAATTTTATCATATAATATGATTTAATTAAATATATATGAACGAAAGTAAGAATTTTATTCTGGCCCTTGACATTGGGGGCACTTTTATCAAGTATGCAGTGATGGATGAAGAATTCCACTTTTATGAACATGGCAAGTTACGCAACTTATTAGCAAGTAATTTAACCAATTTCTATTTGGAATTAAGAAATCTTTATGCCAAAGTAAAAACTAAATACGAACTAAAAGGAGTAGCAATTTCTAGTTTTGGGATTATTAATTGTAGTCATACCAAAGTATTTTGGTGTGGCAAAAAGTTTGCTAAATACCGCAACTTTAACTTTAGTTTAACGTTTAATCACTTACCAATTTATTTGGAAAATGATGTGAATAGTGCCTGCGTGGGAGAAGCCAAATTTGGCATTTTAAAATACATTAAAGATGCTGTTATTATTACGTTAGGCACGGGAATTGGTGGTGGAATTATTGTTAATAGCCAACTTTATCGAGGTAATAATAATTTTGCGGGGGAAGTTGGTAGCATGATGATGCAAAATAATTTAACCTGGGAAGAAATTGCGTCGGTGCGAGCATTAATTAACAATTGTCCTTATCCTAACTTAAATAGTAGAAAAATTTTAGAATTAGCTAAAACTGATTCGCTAGTTAGTGATTATGTAAAAAAATGGTATTACAACATTGCCCTTGGAGTTTTAAATTTGTGTTACATTTTAAACCCCCGAACATTTGTGATTGGGGGCGGAGTAAGTGAAGATCCTAACTTTGATTTACAACAAATTAAAAATGATATTTATGCCATTTTACAAGATAATTACTTTTTAGTTAATAACTTTACGTTACAAAAAGCAAAATTAGGTAATAAAGCTGCTCTTTATGGTGTATCATATTTATTCTTTAAGAAATATTTAACTAATAACAATGATGATGGAAAAGAAAGAAAATAATCCCAACAACAATTTGGGACAGAAATTAAATTCCGTTAAATCACTATCTCAATTAGAAGAAAGTAAAAAGCAAAAAATTATATATAAACCCAACAGTGATAAATTTTTTGTCCCGTTATTTTATTTGTGCTTGGGTATTGGCATTACGTTACTTGCCATTGGGATTATTATTAATGCGTATGCTTTTAATTCCTTTAGTTTGCAAGTAATCAATAATATTCAACAAAATATTAATTCTTATTCAGTAAAAATGGTGCAATTAATTCCGAGTGCTGCGTTAATTCTTACTTCAGCATGCATCTTTGTGTTGTGTTTAATTATGCGCTTATGTAGATTCTTTGTGTATGCATATATAAACATGAACGTGAAACGCAAGAACGTTGATTCATACTTGTTATACAAGTTTTCTTCCTTATTTATTTTATATATTGCATTTACCACCGGAATCGTTTACTTTGCTCTTTATGCAGTAACTGATATTGCTATGTATAACAATTTACATCACATCTCCACCTTTTATAATTCCTTAATTAAATACTTAGAACCTGCATCTATTTTTGGTGCTATTTGTGCATCATTTTGCTTATTATATGGTGTTTCAGTAATGATTAACTACGCACTAAATTTCATTAAATCGATGTTTAAAAATAAGCAAACTGATGAAGAATACATTGCGATGCGTCTTCATAAAACTGAAACCAGTTTTATTAAATTATTATTAAATAAAATCTTGGTTTGAATTGTGTTTATTTGTGCCCTATGCTTTGTCATTGCAACCTGATTTTATAGTGTGAATGGAATTTACTATAGTACGCACATCTTTAATAATAACAATGCTTTTGTAATATTACATTACTTCTTTATTCAAATTAGTGTTAGTGCTTATGTGTTTGGATCATGCATCATTGGCTTATTTATTTATTTAATGTTCTTACTATATATGAACTATTTAATTAATAATGCCCAAATTCGAAAAGAACGAAAAATAAAAAAAGAAAAAGCACGTGTTGAACGCAAGGAATTAAAACTTGCGATGAAGAAGAACAAACAATAACAAAAAACAAGTCATTTAAAAGTGACTTGCTTTTTTATCAAAAATAATTTTTTAAGATTTTTTTGTAATCTTTACAAATCTATATATAATGTTAAACGTTAAATAAAAATCCATGGTCTCGTGGTGTACCGGTTAACATGCCTCTCTGTCACAGAGGAGATTGCGAGTTCAATTCTCGTCGAGACCGCCATGGTTTCGTAGCTCAGTCGGTAGAGCAACGGACTGAAAATCCGTGT
>JAGBOP010000015.1 GCA_017633835.1 bacterium | reverse complement strand
GCTAGTCAACTAACAAAAGCTTGCAATGAATAATATCCATGTAATGGTTCTAGTAAAACTGCTTTGGGATTTTTAGTAAAAAAAGCACTTAATTCAAATAAATTATTGCAAATACCAGTGATTTTTTTATTCATTTCTTCATCATTTAATAATTGTGCAATTTCTTGCAAACGATTTACTTCAAAACTTTTGTTATAAACCACGTATCAGCAATCATCACCTTCATATAAATGATTAATTACTTGTTTTAATCACCCTAAATTAATTTGTTGGGGATCAATAATTAAATTTTCTTCAATTGGTTCATTTGAATCATTTATGATTTTACTAATAGAACATTGCACCACTACTTGGTTAAAGGGAAAGGTGTTGTCCAAACACCTAATCGCTGTATTTAGTGTTGCAAGTGTAAAGTAAACTTTCTTTGGTTTTGATTGCAGTTTAGCTCATCAATCTTTTAATGCTTCAGCATTAATGTTTGACTTTCCATCTAAAAAACATTGATATTCAGGTTTAATATATTGTGAATTTATACTACTGCTATGATTGGTATTCATTTCTTCATAGGCTTTAAATTGTAAAAACCGTTCAAAAGCACTACCTGCAAATAAAAAAGGATAATATTGTTTTTGCCCTGCTAAATATTTATCTTTAAATAATTCCTTGCATTTAGTCCAATAAATACAATTTTGATATTTAGATTTACAATTCGCACACGGCAATAATTTCAGGATTTTTGGTGCAAAATTTGCTCTTTCTTTTTGCTTACTTAAATTATTAATTACTTCGTTAAATGAATTGTTTAATGAAGTGTTTAACTCATTACATTTATTTAATAGCATGGTGGCAAAAAGCGTAGCATTCTTATTGCTGCACCCGTTGCTTTTATAAACCTCATATAACTCGTTAAACTTTAAGTTATTAGCCAGTAAATCATTAATGAGTAATTTGTCCTTCCCGAGTTTATAACGTTGCCTTAACGCAATTAAATCAGCTTCATTGGTTGGCAATTTATCCTTAAGAATTATGGGTGCACTTTTAGCAAAGTTAATATATGGATCAATAATAAATGGAATGGTGTTTTTAACTGCTCGACAATATTTAGCTAAACATAAATAGTAATTAGTAATCTTTAATTCCTGAAAGTTTTTTAAAGCGCAATGTTGATATAGGAAATCCAAGTAATGAATTAACCTTGAACTACTAGTTCCTTTAATTTGAATTAAATAACATTGATTTTTATTTAAATAAACTAAACAATCACATTTAGTAACAAATTTGACATGTTCACTAGTTTCATTAATGAAAGTGGGCTGAAATAAGATAAAACTTTGATGACTATTTAATAAATTAGTAAGATCAGTTTTAGTTTGGATAAATGCTAGCTCATCATCAGTTTGTAAATGTTCATATTTTTTATCATCATAATCAATAATTACATCTGGATTGTATTGCTTAATTAAAAATTCTTTTGCTAAGGCACTAATTTGACGTCCTTCAACGATGGCAACGGCGGTTTTAGGATTTTTATTGCGATTAACTTGCTTGTCGATGTGACTATCAAAGATTGCTTCTCGGTAAATACAATAAGCATCTTGAGCATCAATGTCGATGGTTAAATCATCAGTTTCATCTTCATTTAAATCATCCTTATTTTTTAAATACTTTTGGTATTGTTTAAGTTGCTCATCAATTAATTGTTCAATTTTAAAATTAGATAAAAATGCTACTTCACTACAGCGAGTATAATAGTGAATGTAGTCATATTTATTAACATAAGTAGTTAGTTTATTTTGTTTGCTTTTAATCATAACTAAAGAAACTAAAATGGCGAATATGAGAGCGGTTTAATTGTTTGGAAACAACATACGGATCACAAATGATTTGGGTGTTAGCATCAATTAATTCCATGTTAATAATCGCATGCTTATTTCAATAGCGAAAATGATAAAGTAATTCTTTGATCAAAAAGAAAATATAACCAAAATTTTCTGGAACTTCTAAATATTTTGCAAAATGAGTATACATTCAAAAATTAAACATTAATTTAATACTCTTAAATAATTTTCCAAACAAAATTAACGTAAATTGACCATCTGGAGTTTGATTAAAAACTAAATCCCAAGTTTGGTTAAAAATTTCCTGTGCCATTTGCTGAATAGGAGTAGTTGAATCAACCACGATAAAGCGGGGTTGGTCATTTAACCGTTTTAAAACAATAATTCACCGCATAATTAGTGATTTTATCTATATATATAATTTATTATATATATAGTATTTACGAAAGAAGTTAGCAAAAAAATAAAGGGATTTTTTTCAAGTCCCTTTATTTTTATTGATTGTTATGAATTATGCTTAATCACTTGGATATTTGAAGTTAAATCAATCATAAACAAGAATGTGCGAGTTAATTTTAGCTAGCATTTGGTCTAAAAAGAAACCTTCTTTTAGATCAATTTTATCCACATCTAAAGCAAATAAAACAATTGTGTATGTATGACTGCCATCAGGTGGAGTTGGGGCAACATATTTAGCTGCTTTTAATAATTCACTTGGAGTTGGTTTTTTTCCATGTAAAGCATGGTAGGTTACAGTTGAAGTGGAATTTTGTCCTTGGGAAATAATGCGGGCTAAATTATGCGTTGCATCATAGCTAAGCTCATTCGTTTTGATATTTGCAACAACTCAGTGAATGAAAGGAAAACCACAGACATGTGTTGCATCATAATCAATGATGTATAGGGCGTAACTTTTTGCTTCATCAACCCTATCTCATTTAATTGGGAATGAAACATCCCCAAATTCTTGTCCACCACCGAATTCGTATTGCAATACGCCATTACGAATTACAATGGAGTTTATATTTAAATTGCGTCTTTCCATAATGATTAAAGTATAACGCTATTATTTGTTTTCGTCGTTATTATTTTGATTATTTGGATCAGTTCCTTTACCTTTATTGCGATCCATTTGGTCAGAGAATTGACGCATTATGGATTCAATTTGGTCAAGTTTAGCTTTTAATTCGTCGTATTTCTTTTCTTCAAGAAGTTTCTTTAATTCATCGATTTGAGTTTGAGCAGCCTTCTTTTGGTCTTCTGGAACACTCTTAGATTCTTCACTATTTAAAGATTTTTCAAAGCTGTTAATCAAACTTTCAGCCCGATATCTTGTTTCAGCTTCTTCTTTTTCTTTTTCATCGTGTTCCCGATTTTCTTCAGCTTCTTTAACCATCCGGTCGATTTCTTCTTGCTTTAGACCACCAGAGTCCTTAATTGTAATGGTAGATTCCTTGTTGGTTTTTAGATCCTTTGCGGTAACGTTTAAAATACCATTGGCATCAATGTTAAAGGTAATTTGAATTTGTGGAACACCCCGTGGTGCTGGTTCAATGTCACCTAGTTTGAAAATACCTAGTGACTTATTGTCTCTAGCCATTTTTCGTTCACCTTGTAAAACGTGAACATCAACTTCTGGTTGGTTATCTGCAGCAGTAGAGAAGATTTGGGTCTTTGATACTGGAATAGTGGTGTTTCTTGGAATAATAATGGTGTCAATACCACCTTCAGTTTCAATACCTAAAGATAGTGGAGTTACATCTAGAAGTAAAACATCCTTTACATCACCAGCTAAAATACCACCTTGAATAGCTGCTCCAATTGCAACTACTTCATCAGGGTTAATAGTGCGGTTTGGTTCATGGTTAGTTAACTTGCGAACTAATGTTTGAACAGCTGGCATTCTGGTAGAACCACCAACTAGTAATACTTCGTTTAAGTCGTTAGTTGTTAACTTAGCATCTTTTAATGCGTTTTCAACTGGAGCTACAGTGCGGTCAAGTAAGAACTTGGTCATGTCTTCGAATTGAGCTCTAGTTAAAGTCTTTTCGATGTTAATTGGCATACCAGTTGCTTTGTTCATACCAATGAATGGTAAGGAAATAACAGTTTCAGTCACACCTGATAATTCAATCTTAGCCTTTTCAGCAGCGTCTTTTAACCGTTGCAATGCCATTTTATCATTAGATAGATCAAAACCGTATACTTCTTTAACGTCCTTGATTAATCAGTCCATAATAACTTGGTCTCAGTCATCACCACCAAGGTGAGTATCACCGTTAGTTGCTAATACTTCAAAAGTACCATCAGCCATATCTAGAATGGAGACATCGAAAGTACCACCCCCAAGGTCATAAACAAGAACTTTTTGTTCTTTATCCTTCTTGTTAATACCGTATGCAAGTGCAGCTGCAGTAGGTTCGTTGATAATTCTTAGAACATCTAATCCAGCAATCTTACCAGCATTCTTAGTTGCGGTTCGTTGAGTATCGTTAAAGTATGCAGGAACAGTAATAACTGCTTTATCAATCTTGCGACCTAATTTCTTTTCGCAGAATGCTCGCATGTAGCTTAGAATATCAGCAGAAATTTGTTCAGGAGTGTATTGTTTTCCATCAATATCAAATGTCTTTTCTTGACCCATAGAACGTTTTACAGAAACAACAGTGTTTGGGTTAGTAATCATTTGACGTTTAGCACCATCACCAACAATAATTTCTTCATGACCGTTGATGTTTTTAAATGCAACGATTGAAGGAGTTGTTCTTCGACCTTCTGGGTTTTCAATAACAACAGGTTGGTTAGCTTCCATGTATGCAACACATGAATTGGTAGTACCTAAGTCAATTCCTAAAATAATATCTTTCATTTATAAAATTCCTTTCAAATAGTAATATTAATTTACTGTAATTATATATAAAAATTTAGCACTGTAACTAAAAAAGTGCTAAATTTTAAATTTATTAAAATTAAAGGATTTTTTTAAATAAAAAAGAGTTATTTTTTGTGGTCAATATACTTTCAAGCAAGGTAAATAATTCCAATTACTGATAATCCACCAACTACTACTAATCAATAAAGAATCTTACCAATTATTTTAAGTATTTTTCACCCAACCGAAGGTTCTTTAGTTTCTTCATAATAATCTTGTTTATTAAAAGTTGTTGCATCATTAGGAGTATTAAATTCACTAAAAATATCATCATAATTCGCACTATATTGATAATCATGATGAGTATTAGTAGAGTTTGATTGATAATTATTAGTGCTTCTATTGGCTTCATATCCCGCTCCAACATCTTCATAAGAATTATCATATTCTTCGTACTCATCATAATCATCATCTTCTTCATTATCGTATTGTTGATTTTCTTCATGATAATTACTACCAGTTTGTTGTTGCGAATAATAATCGTTAAAAGCATTAAAGAAATTTGGGTCGTTAAAAACATCATCGTAATTTTGATAATTACTTGCTGTTTCATCATTAGTTGATTCATTTTGGGCATAATTTCCGGTCCCATCAACTGCCCCATGCCCAAATTGATCATATAAACGTCGTTTATCTTTATCAATTAAAACACTATAAGCTTGGTTAATTTCCTTAAATTTTTCTTCGGCATCAGGAGACTTATTAACATCAGGATGGTATTTCATTGCTAAGGTGCGAAATGCTTTTTTAATTTGGGCATCAGTTGCATCCTTGCTAACTCCTAACACTTCGTAATAATCTCTTTTTACAGTTGCCATAAGTGATTAGTCCTTCTAGTGTTATTTTAAATTTTTTCAATAATGGTGTGCCGGAATTAATAAAAAAGTGATTGTTTTTTAATAAACAATCACTAACAAAATATTTATTTAAAAGAGGTTCTAGTTTTGTATTCTTTTTCAGCTTGTTTTTTTTCTTTTTCTTCTTTTTCATGAAGCTTCTTATTTTCAGTAAGAATGCGGTTTAATTCTTCTGGTGTTAAATTACTGGTATTGATGTCAATTGACACTTCGTTATTAGTATCAACGTCATAAGCAGTGCAATGTAAAATGCCATTGTCATCCATTGAATAAGTTAATTGAATATTTGGTACACCAGCTGGAGCTTCTCGGATTCCTTTGATAACAAATTCACCAATAACTTGATTTTCCTTACCAATGGGACTTTCTCCTTGGGTAACTTGAAAACGGATTGAAGTTTGATTATCTTCGACTGTAGTAAATGGTTCAGTTCGTTTAGCAGGAATAATTGTATTTTTAGGAATGACGACTACGTTATTGCCATGATAATCAATGGTCCCTAATGACAAAGGAGTAATATCATCAAGCATAATGTCATTAATATCACCCGCTAGCATCGCAGCTTGTACTGCAGCCCCTACTGCCACCACTTCATCGGGGTTAATGGTGCGATTTGGTTCTTTACCAGTTAAGTTTCTTACTAAAGTTTCAACTGCTGGCATTCTGGTAGAACCACCAACTAATAAAATTTCGTTGATGTCATTAATATTTAAATGAGCATCATTAATAGCTTGCTTTACTGGATCAATCGTTTGATCTAATAAAAACTTGGTCATTTGTTCAAATTGATCTCTAGTAAATTCACAACTAAAATTAACTGGTGTACCATCTCTAGTTTTAGCAATAAAAGGTAAATCAACTTTTGCTGAAGTTGAACTTGATAATTCAATTTTAGTTTTTTCAGCTGCATCCTTAATCCGTTGCATAGCAGTTTTATCTTTACTTAAATCAATTAAATATTGATTCTTAATTTGACTAACAATTTCATCCATTAGCACTTGGTCTCAATCATCGCCACCTAAATGCTTATTTCCGTTTGTTGCTAATACTTGAAAACTAGCAGCTCCTTCTTTTCCTTTTCCATTCATTCCAAGAATCGAAACGTCAAAAGTTCCCCCACCAAGATCATAGACTAAAATAATTTGCTTATGATCTTTTTTATCAAGTCCATATGCTAGTGCTGCTGCAGTAGGTTCATTAATGATTTTTACTACATCTAATCCAGCAATCTTGCCTGCATCGATGGTTGCTTGGCGTTGAGTTTCATCAAAATAAGCAGGCACCGTAATAACTACTTGGTTAGAAGTAGTATTTAATTTCTTAGCAGCAAAATCGTAAAGATAATGTAAGATATCACCTGAAATTTCTTCCGGGGTATATTGTTTATCAAAGATAAAAAATTTTTTCCCACTACCCATTGTTCGTTTAACTGAGATAATCGTATTAGGATTAACAATCATTTG
>JAGBOP010000014.1 GCA_017633835.1 bacterium | reverse complement strand
AGCAGCAAAATCGTAAAGATAATGTAAGATATCACCTGAAATTTCTTCCGGGGTATATTGTTTATCAAAGATAAAAAATTTTTTCCCACTACCCATTGTTCGTTTAACTGAGATAATCGTATTAGGATTAACAATCATTTGTCGTTTGGCTTTTTCACCCACAATGATTTGCAAACTATTGCTATCTTTTTTAAAAGCAACTACTGAAGGAGTAGTTTTCATTCCTTCGGGATTTTCAATAACGATGGGAGTAGTTCCATTCATGTAAGCAATACAGGAGTTAGTTGTTCCTAAGTCAATCCCAAAAATTATTTTCTTCATGATTAATTATTCCTTTCTTTTAGTTATAAATTATTTAAATCAGTCACATTATTAGTTAACGATAATACTAATTTATTGGGAATTAGTCCACTAATAATTGCTCCGTATCAACAAGCTCCCATGGCACTTGCTTGTTCAGGATTATTAAAATGAATTACTTCTTTAAAGTCTAAAGCATCAATTTGGTTCTTAATTGCTTTAAGATGCGAACCTCCCCCCGCCATAATTAAAGTATAATCAGAAGGATTTGATACTAGTGATATTAAGGGACTAGTAAAAATTTCGTAGGTTTTATCAATTCCTTTTTCTGATAATGGTGGTAAGAAAATTGGCATTGCTCCATTTAAACCTATGGGTTCATTAATTGCCACAATTAATTCTTTCTTTTCGTTTAAAGAAAGAAGAGCACTCTCTAAACTAGCAGCAATTTTCTTCTTTAAGTATGCTTGATTTATAGCTGCATCTTGGTAATTTTTTGCTAATTCTTTTTTTGCTCGGTTTAGAAAGTATTCAATTTGTTGATCAACTCAAACATTTAATCCTTTGTGTAAACTATAAATTGCACTTTTAATTAAAATGAGGATGTTATGGATAATATCTACTTTAGAAATAGTAAGACTACGTGCTCCTAAATCATAAACAATTAAATTAGTTAACGAATTAGAAGGATTATTTTGTCAGTAATTTAAAGTAATGGCAGTAGGTTCGTTAATAACAGCCATTACGTTTAAACCAACTTGGTTGGCACATTCTTCAATTAACGAACATAATTGTTTACTGAAATAAATTGGTAAAGAAATTACTGATCTTAATAAAACATCTCCAAATTTCTTTTGGCAAAAGTCTTTGATATATTGCAAGATGTGAATGCAAAAGTCTTTAATGTTATATTTGCTTTCATTAAAAGTAAAAGTACTTGTTTGATTAACATCTCTTAATCAGAAAATACCATCCTTCTTTTTTGCGTTTGTTCCAACAATAAAGGTATGGTCAGAATTTTCTTTAATGTATGCTAATGTTCGATATTCACCAGTGGAATTTTCTACTAATTGTACACTATTATTTTTTGAATTTAAATAAGTAACATAAATGCTTTCTGAACCAAAACCAATTCCTAAAATTAAATCTTTCATAAATAATAAAAATTTATTTTTGAGGAATTAAAACGGTCTAGTAATTACAATTTTCTTTTCATTACCATTTTTCTTATCAATTGCACTAACGGTTAAAATTCCATTTACATCCAGTTTATAAGTAACTTCAATTTGTGGAATGCCTTGTTTAGCAGGTTCAATATCATTAAGCATAAAATTACCAAGAACAGTATTATTATCTGCATTATCAATATCTTCACCTTGAAGCACTTGAATATTTACTCTGGTTTGTAAATCATGCGAAGTAGTGCAAGTTTGCTTTACTTCGACTGGAATGGCAGAATCCTTATGAATTAAGATGGTATTTTTACCCCCGTTACTGCGTAAACCAAGCGAAAATGGGGTAATATCTTCCAATACTATTTCTTCAATCTTATGTTCATTAACCCCTGCTAAAATGGATGCACCAATTGCCACTGCTTCGTCTGGATTAATGGTACGATTTGGTTCTTTACCAGTAATTTCTCGTACTAAATTCTGAATCGCAGGAATTCTTGTTGAACCACCAACTAATAAGACTTGATCAATATCTGCCATCGTTAAATTAGCATCTTGTAATGCTTTTTGAATTGGTTCTTTAGTTCGTTCAAATAAATCCTTGGTCATTTCTTCAAATTGCAAACGGGTTAAATGAGCTTCAAAATTGATTGGAGTATTATCTTCACCCATGCCAATGAACGGTAAGGAAATATCTGCTTCAGTCGCACTTGATAGTTCCATCTTGGCTTTTTCAGCTGCTTCCTTAATACGTTGCATAGTCATTGAATCAATATTATCAATTCCATATTGATCTTTTAGTTGACTTTTGATTCAATCAATAATGCGTTGGTCTCAATCGTCTCCACCTAAGTGCATATCACCTTGTAAAGCTAATTCTTTAAATTCTTTTCCGTTTGTTTCAAGAATTGTGACATCAAAAGTACCACCCCCAAGATCATATACTAAGATTTTTTCTTTTTTGGTATCTTCTTTCCCATAACCATAAGCAATGGCAGCAGCTTCAGGTTCATGCAACAATTGCACTACTTCTAATCCGGCTTTTTCAGCTGCTTCTTTAGTTGCTTCAGCTTCAAGTTCATTAAAGCGAGCCGGAATCGTAATGATTGCTTTTCTTACTGGTAAACCTAATTTTTTTTCGGAAAAATCCTTAATGTATTTAAGAATCATGGCAGAAATATCACTAGGAGCATATTCTTTTCCGCCAATTTCAAGTTTTCAATTACGATTACCCATTTCTCGCTTAATTGAGCGAACGGTATCTTTATTAATTAACATTTGGCGATAAGCAGCATCACCAACGATATCTTCATAAGTACCTGGTTTGGTTTTATTTTCCTTAAAAGTAACAATTGAAGGAGTAATTCTTTTTCCTTCGGTGTTTTCTAATACTACTGGTTCTTGTTGATTAATATAAACCACACAAGAATTAGTAGTTCCTAAATCGATTCCGACAATAACTTCTTTATTACTCATTTTTATGTTCTTCTTTCTTTATATTTTTTGAATATTTAAAAGTACTTCTATTTTAATTACTCTTGTGATGAAAAATGCGTTGAAATAGTCTTGCAATTGGATTAGATGAAGATGCTTTACTTTGCTTTGCTTGCAATTCATCTAATTGCTTTTGTAGTTCATTAGCATGATTTTGCAATTCATCATATTTAACTGATAATGAATTTAAATTAGTGCTTAATTTAGCATTATTAGCTTCTAATTTATTTGTTGCAATGACCAAATCATTATTTACTTGTGCTAATCTTTTGACTTGATTTTTTAAATCGTTATTTGTTTGCACTAAGTTTTCATTAGTGGTTGTTAATTTTGCATTTTCTTCTTTGAAAGAATTAAGTAACTTTTCATTCCTATTTGGTCGGTTTTCTTGTAATAATTTAATTTGGTTTCTTAATGATTCAATTTCACTAAGTGAAGATTGATTATTTTTTCAAGATTGAAGTTCTTGTTTTAATTGGCTTAATTCTTCATTTTGAGCTTGATAAGTATCAAACAACTGGTTATACTTATCTACTAAATTGTTTCAATCGTTAGTTAACTTTTCTTTTTCTTGTTCTAAGAAGATGTTTTTAGTTTTATATTCATTTAGCTCATCATTATTTGCTAAAAAAGAATTTTTACTTTCTTTTTTTAATTTATCAATTTCAGAATTGAGTTCTTTAATTTTTTCTTCAAGCTTAAATTTTTCTTTTTGAGAACATTCTCACACTTCCATACTGATTCCAGAATTTGTTGATGAAGTAGTTGGATGTGAAGAAACATTATTATTATTTTGGTTTTTTAAAATGGCAATCTGATCTTTTAAATCTTTGATTGTTTGATCACGAGTAGTAATATATTGTTTAAATTGCTCGTCTAATTGGTTTAATTTATCGTTTAATTCTTGATTAATCATATTATTTACTTATTGGCGATGAAATAATCTTTTAAAGAATCGACCAATAGCACTTCCTTCGTGAGCTTGTTTATATTCTTCAAATTGATTCGTTAAATCTTCTAGTTTAGTTTGGGCATTTTGATAATCAACTTTTAATTTTGCAATTTCATTATTAGATGAAAGCAGATTTTCTTTTAAAGTCCAGTTTTTTAGATTTGCTTCATTTAACTTACTATTTTGAGAATTGGATTGTGCTTCTTTATCTTTTAATTCATTTTGTAAATTAACCAATTGAGATTTCAAAGAATTAATGGAACTATTATTTGCAGTAATTGTTTGGTCTTTATTAACTAAAGTATTATTTGCTTCATTTAATTTATTAGTTAATGTTTGATTCTTACTAATTAATTGTTTAACTTGTTCTTTTAAATCATCAATTAGTGAATTTAAATTTTGTTTATGAGCATTCAAACTTTCAACTTGTTTGCTTAAATCAACAACCTTGTTGCTTAACGTGGTGCTATAAGTTTCTTCTTTATTTAAATCACTAATTAGTGCGTTATTTTTAGCATTTAAATCATTAACTTGGGAAACTAATGCTGCTTTTTCTTTGGTTAAAATTGTTATTTGATTCTTTAAAGTATTGATTGTTTTGTCATTAGCATCTAATGATTGTTTAACTGTTTTATTTACATTAGTTAAATTATTAATTTGTTTTGTTAAATTATCAATTTGAGAATTTAATGATTGATTAGTTGCTTGCAAATTAGCTAAATTTAACTTTAAATTTTCATTTTTTGCAGTTAAATCATTAATTTGCAAAGCTAATGCTCCTTTGTCTTTGGTTAATATTGCAACTTCGTTTTTTAAATTAAAAATAGTCTTGTCATTATTATCTAATGATTCTTTAAGCACTTTATTTGCATTAATTCAATCAACTTGTTGCTTATTACAATTATTAATTTGAATTGTTAAATCGCTAATTTTTTTATTTAAATTATCAATTACAGATTGATTGTTTTTAATTGTGACAAGATTGTCATCATTAAGTGTATTTAAATCATTAATCTTAATATTTAATAATGCTTTTTCTTTGGTTAACTTTGCGTTATTTTCATTAGCAAGTGCAAGTTCTTTCACTTTATTATCTAATTTGGTTGTTAATAAAGTGTAATCATTATTTGCTTTAGTAAGCTTATTAATTTGTTGTTGCAAATTAGCAATGGTTGCTTCTTGATCTTTTAAAAATGCTAAATTATTTTTATTTTCAACTTTTAAATCATTAACTTGATTTTGATAAAAATTAACGCTATTATTTAAATTCAAGTTATCAGTAGCAAGTTTGCTTTTTTCTTGTTGCAATTTTGCTACTTCATCAGTTAAGCAAGCACACTTATTTTCTAATTCACTGTTAGGATTATGTTGCATTAATTGTTGCTTTAATGATTCATTTTCAGCAATTAATTGTGCAAGTTGATCATTTAATTGAATAAATGCATCATGATTCTTTATTTCATCATGGTCGATGTTTGCTTGTTCTTGGAATGCATCAGCATCAGCATCATTATCAATTAATAGTTTAGCATTATTAGTTTCAATTGCATTATTAGCGTTCTTAAAATTAGCCACTTGATCAATTAATTCATTGATTTGCGTATGCAAATTAGCATTATCATTTTCAAGCTCGCTAATTTTTGCTTGTGCTTTATTTAATTCATTAGCTTGATTAGTAAATGT
Source organism: bacterium (assembly GCA_017633835.1). The sequence goes on along the minus strand of JAGBOP010000014.1, from coordinate 12,260 downwards.
TTGTAATTGCTTAGTTAAATTTGCATTGGTAATTGTTAACTTAGTATATAAAGTATTTAAATTATTTTTATCAATCTTTAAAGCTAAATAATTAGCGTTTAACTCTTTCAATTTAATTTGCAATAAATTATTATCTTGCTCTTTATTAATTAAAGTTTTAACTTTATTTGTTAAATCATAATACTTTTTACCAAGGTCAGTAATTTGAGCAATTAATGAATCATGCTGTGCATTTAATTGATTATTTTTAGCAACTAATGAATTATTAGATGCTTTTAATTCATCGTTCAAGTTTAATAAATCATTATTAGTATTTGTTAATTTATCTAATTTACACTTTAAATCGTTTAATTCATCAGCAGTTGGCAATGAAGCTGCTTCTTGTTGTCTAATAATCACATTTAACTTTTTTGTTAAGTGATTAATGCGATTATTTAAATCAGCATTGGTGGTGTTTAATCGTCCATTTTCTTCATTTAATTTTTGATTAATAGTTTGTAATGATTTAATTTGATCATTAAAAATAAATTCTTGCTTTTTTAAAGCAAATTGTTTAGTTTTTAATTCTTCATTTAGTTCGTTGTTATTTTCTTTTAAAGTAGCAATTTGACCATTTAATTCTTGATTCTTAACTTCTAATTCATGAACTTGATGAGAATTATTTTGCTTTAACTGTTCAGTCAATAAATCAAGTTGATTTTGCTGATAATTAATTTCCTTTTGCTTATTTTCAATCTTATTTTTATAATTAGAGTTAACTAATCGATACCCATTTAGTTGCTTTTTTAAAGAAGCATTAATAATTGTTAATTGGTCTTTAGCTGTGTTAATATCACTAATTGTGGAAACTAATTCTTTATTTTCTTGCTTTAAATTCTTTTTATCATCTTGTAATTTTTTTGTTTTTGCCACTAAAGAATCATTTTGATCTTGCAATACTTGATTTTTCGTACTAAGTTCACTTAATTTAAGACTATCTTGCTTAGCAGTTGATTGATTTTTATTATCATTAACTTGTTTCTTTAAAACAATATTTTCCTTTTGTAAATCATTGCAATCTTTACTTAATTGGTTATAATCATTTTTTAGTTTTGAAAAGTAAACTTGAAAAGCATTTAAAATTTCATTTTCTTTTGCTTTACTTATTAACAAGTTGTTAGCATCATCATTTGCTTGTTGCAACTGTTGATTGCGAATCATTAAACTAGCAATTGTTTCGTCTCGCCATTTGATATATAAATCAAATTGTTTTTGCAAATCAACTAATTTATCGTCCACCTGTATTTCGTTAAAATCATTTAATTCAACAATAATATTTTTCTTTGTTCGTGCCATTTCTTTCTTAATTAATTAAAAAATATTAATTAATATCTTAATTTTATTTTGGATAAATAATCAAATGAAGATTTTTATTGCTGATTAAAAAGTGGTCTTTTTTTTAATAAAGACCGCTTTAATTAGAAAATTAGATGCGTTTGGCTAACTTATTATGATTATTAATCAATTGAACTGTATCAATTCGTAATTTATAAGCCACAAAGATATTAAGAATTCAACCAGCATAAAAAATACCAATAATTGCTAAAATTAAAAGCAATTGCCGGTCTGGTAAATCCTTTTCATCTAGTTTTAACAAGTCAAGCACTAATAAGATTTGAAAAATAAAGCCAATCACAAAAGTAATAATTAACAACCAAAAAATGATTGCTAAAATTGCATGTAAGTGAGCTTTTTTAATTAATTCAACTTTATTTTGATCCATTTTTTCTTTTATTGTTTAATCACAAGGATTATATAAAAATTAATAACAACAATAATTACTGATAATAAAAAAAATAACCTGGTGAAAACCAGCAGGTTATTCTTTATTAATTGAGAAAAAAGATTAAATCTTCTTTGCTAAATCTTTTGCACCACTCTTGACAACATCAATTGTATCAGGACGTAATTTGAAAGCGATGATAATGTCTAGAATTAAACCAGCGTAGAAAATTCCTACAATGGCAAGAATTAAAAGCAACTTACGATCTTTGCATTGTTCGTCATTCATGTTCATTAAGTCTAACACAAGCAAAATTTGGAAAATTAAACCAATAAGACATGTAATAACAAAAAGTCACATAAAGAATGCTCAAATTGCATGTTTGTGGGCTTTATTTAAAAGATCAGCATTTTGACTCATATAATGCTCCTTACTTTGAAAAATATTAAGTAAATATTATTATATAAAATTTACTTTTTAGTTATTAGATTAATCAAAGAAAAACCAAAACATTTATAAAATAATTATCATTTAATAAAAAAGGAGCAGCAATCATGGAAAAACAAGAATATGAAGCAATTGTAGTTGGAGCAGGACATGCGGGATTAGAAGCATGCTTTGTTTTTGCTAATTTAAAGCAAAAAGTTGCTTTAATCACTTTAACAGAACAAGGGATTGGCAAAATGCCATGTAACCCATCAGTGGGTGGACCAGCTAAAGGGATTGTTACTAGAGAAATTGATGCATTAGGGGGTATGCAAGGTAAAGTTGCAGATGCTACTGCCATCCAAATTAAATTGCTAAATACTTCCAAGGGACCTGGAGTATGAGCAATAAGAGAACAATGTGATAAGATTGAATTCCAAAAACTATTTATTAAATTAATAAAGGATAATCCTTACATTGATTTAGTTATTGATGAAGCAACTGACTTGTATATTGAAGGTGATACCGTTAAAGGAGTGTATACAGCCAAACACGGGATTATTTATGCAAAAAGTGTGATTTTGACCACTGGTACTTATTTGCAATCATATACGTTTAGGGGATATAACCGAACCAATGAAGGACCTAATGGTTTAAAAAATTCAACCCATTTATCTGAATCACTAGTACGATTAGGCTTTAAATTACGGAGATTAAAAACTGGTACTCCCCCTCGGATTTACACTGATACCATTGATTTTTCCAAGTGTCAAGAAGAAAATGGAACCGATTTAAAGATTTGCTTCTCCCACTTTCAACAACGCATTTTACCCTTAAAAGACCAAATTCCTTGTTATTTACTATATACCAATAAAAAAACCCATGATATTATTTGGGCTAATAAAAATAAATCAGCGATGTATTCAGGATACATCACTGGTATAGGTCCTCAATATTGCTTAAGCATTGAAGATAAAGTTACTCGGTTCACAACTAAACCACGACACCAATTATTCCTTGAACCTGAATCATTATCTTTACCAACCATGTATTTAGGGGATTTAAGTACTTCAATGCCCCCTGATGTGCAAGAACAAATGATTAGATCACTACCGGGATTAGAAAACTGTAAAGTAGCGATTTATGGATATGCCATTGAATATGATGCGATTGACCCACTTGATTTATATCCCACATTAGAAAGTAAGAAGTGACATGGATTGTATTTTGGTGGTCAAATTAATGGCACTAGTGGTTATGAAGAAGCTGCAGGTCAAGGCATCATGGCGGGAATTAATGCTTATTTAAAGATTCATCACCAAAAACCATTAATTTTAGGTCGAGATGAAGCATACATTGGAGTCATGATTGACGATTTAACAACGAAGGGAATTTTAGATCCTTACCGTTTATTAACCAGTAGAGCTGAATATCGTTTAATGCTACGCAACGATAATGCTGATGATAGGTTATTAAAATATGGTCATGAAATTGGTTTAATTAGCGAAGAACATTGACAAATCTATTTAAAGAATAAAGAATTATTAGAATCATTAATAAATTATCTAAAAAATACTACAGTAGGACAAATTAAAGAATTAAATGAACAAACCAAGTACGAAATTTCTAATTTAAAATTAGCATCTTATTTATGTCGAGCTGATATGAATATCTTTAAACTAAAGCAATATCTACCAGATATCTATCAAGCATTAAATGATGATTGGTTGCAAAAAGCTGAAATTAATATTCGCTATTTAGGTTACATTAAACGTGAAATAGAAATGATTAATAACTTTAAAGGACTTAAAGATATTGATTTAAGTTGAATTGCTGACTTTAAACAAGTACCAAATATTGCCACTGAATCGATTATTAAATTAAATAAAATTCGACCCCAAACAATTGACCAAGCATCCAGAATTAGTGGCATTAATTTTAGTGATTTAGTTTACTTAAAATATTACGTTGAACAAACCAAAAAGAATCACCATGACTAAAGATGAATTCATTAATTTTTTGCATTCAATTAATGCAACACAAGTTCAAATTGACCAATTTGCTAAATATAAAGAATTAGTACAAACTACTAATCAATATGAAAATTTAACTCGCTTATGTACTGAAGATAAAGTCTATGGTCAATATTTTTATAATTCCATTTATCCTTTTATTACTTTAGATTGAACAAAAATAACGACCATGCTTGATGTTGGTAGTGGTTCAGGTATTCCGGGCATTCCCCTAGCCATTTTACATCCTAATCAACATTTAGTAATTGTAGAAGCAAACAACAAAAAAATTGCCTTCTTAAATGAAGTAGTAAAGTCACTTGACTTAAAACATGTAAAATTGCTAAACGAACGAGCAGAATGTATTAGTGCAATGTATAAAAATTACTTTGACCTTGCTACCGCTAGAGCCGTAGCTAAAATCAAAGTAATCTTAGAATTAACAATTCCTTATTTAAAAGTAAATGGAACTTGTATTTTATTAAAAGGGGAAAATTGACAGCAAGAATTAATAGAAGCCAAAGATATTATGAATGCATTAAGCATTAAGTTAGATCACGTTCTAACTTATCAAGAAGCTAATAATCAATCTTATGCGTTATTTTTTAGCAAAACAAAAAGCACTAGTGATCAATATCCTCGCAAATGAACTGCAATTAAAAAATAACTTCTTCAATCTTTTTAATTGATTTATTTACTTTTGTTTTAATTCTATTTAAACGATCATAAAAGAATTTGTATGCTGACGAATCAGGCTTGCAAAATAATGCGACATATTTAACATCAATAGTACTGTGCGTAAAATAAAGAACAATACTACTAATAATAAAGATTGATGCGTCAATTACTAAAATGTAGTAGCATGCACACAATGCTAAATCAAGGTTGGTTGATCCGTGATGAATAGCAATCGTTGCATCTAAATCTCCTGGAGTCATCATCACCCAAGCATTTTCAATAAACATTAACAGCAAAATATGTAATAATGCGGTTAATGGTAATACTACTCAAAACGGAGTACGAAAACTATAAATCAAATTCCTTCGTTCGTACTTCGTTATTTTTTTATAAAAATGTACTAATAACGGTGCTTGATCTTGTAAATCAAGGAAGAATGTTACTCCAAATAATAAAAACATTCATCCCACATAAAGCATGTCATCACTGTATTGAACGTTATAAACAATCTTACCATCTTCATAAGTTGGTACGTATTCATGGTTATTATAAAGTCCATAAAAATAACAAAAGATGTAAAAGAACATGCTGACAAAGAACAAGATAAACACTAAATATTTAAAAAATGCAAATCATTTATTATAGTTATTAAAGATATATTTATCATTGGTATGAATCAATCGGTCATACCCTTTTTCATTTCACCCAATGCTTTTATAAATTAAAACTGATAAAATCTTGGAAATAAAAAACTCAATTACAAACGCCATTAATTAAAGAATTAGAACCCCATTTCTTTTCAGGGATCACGGCCATTTTGCATCATTTTTGCCATCTTATCAAAGTTTTCTTTTGCTTTTTGTCAGTCTTTTAGCATCTTATTTAATTCTTCTTGCTTCCGACCTGAACCATTTAAAATCCGGTTTTTTCTAGTTTGATCTTTGATAATTAATTTGGGATTATGGCGTTCTTTTTTTGTCATTGAAGAAAGCAAAATCCGTCAAATTTTGGCTTTTTGTTCAGCTTGAATAACTTTATCTTCAGTTAAAGTAGTTTTTACTTTATCTGGCATGTATTTCATCATGGAAGAAAAAGAACCTAACTTATCCATTTGTTCAATTTGGTTAAGCATGTCATCAAGGTCAAATTTACCCGAAAACATTCGTGCCACCGAACGCTTTACGTCTTTTTCATCAATGACGTTGTATGCTTTTTCACTTAAGGTTAAAATATCACCTAAACCTAAAATCCGGTCAGCAATCCGGTCGGGATAAAATTCATCAATGGAACCTACTTTTTCCCCTGTTCCTAAGAAGCGAATTGGTACGTTTAAGATTTTAATTAAACTTAAAGCGGCTCCCGCTCTTGCATCCGAATCCATCTTGGTTAAAATAATTCCAGTTAAATTTAAATGGTTATGGAATTCTTTTGCCACGTTAATCACGTCTTGACCTGACATTGAGTCAACAACAAGGAAGATTTCGTCAGGTTGAATTTTCTTCTTTAAAGCAACTAATTCACTCATTAATTTTTCATCAGTTTGTAATCTACCAGCCGTATCAAAAATACTGATGTTAATGTTTTTATCCTTGATTTGTTGTAATGCATCATCAGCAATTTTCAATGGATCACCTTGACCTTCTTCAATGCACCCAATATTAATGTCGGTTGCTAATTGCTTTAATTGGTCAATTGCCGCGGCCCGATAAACATCAAGGGCAACTAACGTTGCTTTTGGACTACTTCGTTTGTCCATTAAATATTTTGCTAATTTAGCACAAGTAGTAGTTTTACCTGAACCTTGTAAACCAACCATTAAAATTTTTAAGGTTGGTTTTTCAGTATTAAATTCCTTAAATTCTTTGCCCAAGATGTCAGTTAATTGCGTTTTTACTGAATTCAAGAAGAAATCACTAAACTTAGTTTCTTCTGGAATAATCTTGCCAATTAAATCTTTCTTAATTCCGTTAATTAATTCTTTAACGACAATGATGTTTACATCCGCATCAAGTAAGGCAATTCTAATTTCTCGTAAAACGTCTTTAATATCTTCTTCTTTAATGGTGGATTTCAAGACCTTATTCTTAAGATTGCGTTGGACAATCCCACTAATCATTGTTTTAAACATAATTTAATCCTCTAATTTTGTTATTTAACGATCTAAATTAAGTAAGGAATACAATAAATCATTTCATTCTTGTAATGGATAATTTCATAAATCAGGATGTAATTGCATTAATTTCCAAAAAACATCACATAAATATTTAGCGTCAGCATCCGCTCGGTGAGCAACGTTAAGTGCATCATAATTAATCATGAAGTGTTTGCAAACCGTTCCTAATTTATGATTAGGTAATTCTGGTAAAAAGAACCTTGCTAAATACAACGTGTCAATAAACGGATTATCAAATTTGGGAACATGATAATAATCACACCAGTGATTTAAAAATTGTAAGTCAAAATGAATCCCATTATGAGCTACTAAAATATCATGCTTCCCAATGATTTGGTGTAACTGTTGCAATAATTGCTTAGTTTCCATCCCAGTTTGCATTAATTGGTCATCAATTCTAGTTAACTTAGTAATGAAAGAAGGAACGTGTTCATGAATGTTAACAAAGGTTTGGAAGCTAAACATTTCACTTGCATGAACATTAGTTGCATAAGCTCCAAATTCAAGAATATGATCAACTTGCGGATTTAAACCCGTGGTTTCTAAGTCAAAGAAAATAATTTTTGTATCGGGATAAATTTGAAAATTCTTTTCATGAATTAATGCATCACTATATAGTTTCATCTTGATTATTATTCCTATTAATTAATTATTTTTATTATATTAATTATTAGAATTAAGATTACCAAAATCAAAGCATAGTTGGTTGCTTTGACTTAATCCTTTAAACACACCTAAATGTTCAAGAGCAACAATTAGATTTTTATTCACATTTGTTCTTTTTTTAAAGTCATCTAATGAATCAAAAGCATGGATAGTTCTTGCTTGCACAATCGAATCAGCAACTGATTTACCAAGTCCATCTAAAACAGTAAAAGGGGGAATAATTGCTTTATTTGTTTCATCAACGACAAATAAAGTAGCGTCTGATTTTTGCAAATCAATGTTACTAAATTTGTAACCCCGATAGCACATTTCCAGTGCGACTTCTAACATGTCATATAAATCTTGATCTCTTTTTGATAATGATGCTTTATCCTTCACACTTTTTTTAATTTCTTGCATGCGTGCTTTAATGGCATTAATCCCCCCCATCATAGAAACAATGTCAAATACTTCACATCGAACACTAAAGTAAGTTGCATAATAAGCAAGTGGATAGTAAACTTTAAATCACGCAATTCTTCAGGCACTTAAAACGTAAGCAGCAGCATGGGCTTTTGGAAATAAGTAAACAATTTTCTTACATGCATCAATGTATCAAGATGGAACGTGTTCATTCATGATTTGCTTATATTCTGGTTTAATGCCCCGCCCTTTTCGAATATCTTCCATGATTTTAAACGCAGTTAAAGGTTCAATGCCTTTACTTGCTAAAAATAGCATGATATCATCCCGGCAAGTTACTAATTCGTTTAAATGCTTACCTTGCTTAATTAATAATTGTTGGTTATTAGCTCACACATTAGTTCCATGTGATAACCCAGAAATTCTAACTAAGTCAGAAAAAGAATTAGGTAATGATTCTTCAAGCATTCCGCGCACAAACCTGGTGCCAAATTCTGGTAAACCAATGGCACCGTTTGATTCATTGTAATCTTTCGCAAGATTACTTGGAATATTTAAGGCCTTAGTGCTGTTAAATAAACTAATTACTTTATCATCATGAGTTGGAATCGTCCGGGGATCTACCTTCGTCATGTCACTTAGATATTTCAGTACAGTTGGATCATCATGACCTAAAATATCAAACTTTAATAAGTTATCGTGAATGTTTTCAAATTCAAAATGAGTGGTAAATCAGTCACTAGTTGTATCGTCAGCTGGAAAGTTATAAGGAGTAAAGTCGTAAATAGTTTTATCCCGGGGAACGATTACTACACCTCCTGGGTGTTGACCAGTAGTACGCTTCACATTCATGCAGTTAGCAGCAAGTCATTTCTTATATGCATAAGCTGGATCTTGGTTTAATGCTTCTAAATAATCCTTCACATAAGCAAATGCTGTTTTTTCAGCTACGGTGCTAATTGTACCAGCTCGAAAAGCGTGTTCTTTACCAAACATTTCGCGAATAAAATTGTGGGCTTTACTTTGGTATAAACCTGAGAAGTTTAAGTCAATATCAGGAATCTTATCGCCTTTAAAGCCAAGGAAAGTGGCAAACGGAATGTTTTGTCCTTCCCCAATTAATCATTCACCACAGTTAGGACACTTCTTCTTAGGTAAATCATAACCAGAATTTAGGTTTTTATCATCAGTTTCAAAATAGTGGCACTTTTTACAATAATAATGAGCTTGTAAAGGATTAATTTCCGTAATCTTTAAAAAAGTAGCTACTAAACTAGAACCAACTGAACCCCGCGAACCAACTAAGAAATGATCTGATAGAGATTGAATTACTAATAAGTGAGAAATTCAATAAACCACACTATAACCATTTTTGATGATGATGTCTAATTCAAGATTTAAACGATCTTGAATTAATTTTGGTAAATCATCACCATATTGTTGACGTGCATTCTTATAAACTTCTTCCTTAAGTTTTTCATCAACTCCTTCAATGTGGGGCGGAAATAATCCTGTTTGAATCGGAACTTGGTTTGGTTCAATTAACGATAATACTTTGTTTGGATTATCAATGACAACTTCTTTTAAGTATTGTTCATCTGGAATTAATTCATGCATTTCTTGCAGCATGTCTTTGGTATTACGAACATACATCAGTGGTTGGTAAACACAAGTTTCATCTTCCTTGTGATTGTTGTATCTGTGAAACTTATTACCAATTGATTTAGTAAGAATATAAATCTTATGGAAAATTTTAAAGTATTCAGGAAAATAATAAGCATTCGAAGTAGCAGTAAGCAAAATCTTATTAGCTTTTGCTAATTTGATAATGTGTTCTAATGCTTTTACCACAATATCTTTTCCATAAATCGGAAATAAATGTTGATAACAAGTTAAAGGAGCAATTTTAACGTAATCATAAAATTGCATGTATTTAATAATGTCTTCGTCACTTTCGCCTAGTGCTTGTTCAATTAATCCCCCATCAACCGCTGAACAAGAAGTAACAAACCATTCCTTATTAGCATCTAAATTAGCAATTGTTAATAATGGTTTGTTATTGAAATCAGCAGTACTTGCACTAGAAATTAATTGGTAAAGTTTTTTAATGGAAGATTCATCTTTATGGTTTAAATAACGAGCTTGCAAGCAAATTCGGTAGCAATAAGACTTTTTAAATAAATTAGCAGTTTTGCATAATTGATTTCAAACTGGTAATGGTTTATTTAATAAGTCAGGAGTGCAATCAATAATTTTTCAAAAGACATTGTTTAAATATTCAGCATCCGCATCGGCTCGGTGGGCAACTGCTTCTTCATCATATTCAAGTTTAAAGTAATGGGATAGTTTACCTAAACTATATCCCCCAATATCAGTAATAAACGCTCTTGCTAAAATTAAAGTATCAATTAATGGATTATTAAATTCTTTAATTCCTAATTTCCGACACCAACTATTTAAGAATTTAATATCAAAGTTAATCCCGTTATGTGCAACTAAAATATCAGTGTCTTTAATAACTTTATGTAATTCTTCTAAGAATTCTTTGATTGGTTTACCTTTTGCTAATAAATCAGAAGTAATTCTGGTTAGTTTAGTAATTTTTTCATCAATTTGTCCTTCGGGACGAACAAATGATTGATATTTATCAACATAGGTATGAGTTAAATCCGTAATGTAAGCACCAAATTCAATAATTTCATTATAATTAGGTGCTAATCCAGTAGTTTCTAAGTCAAAGAATACTAAACGATTCTTATTTGAAATAACAAAATCTTGAGGATGATAAACCGCATCAAGATTATTGTTTAATAAATCAAATTCAGCTCCATAAATTAAATTTACATTTTGGTCTTTAGCTAAACGATATAGATTTGGAAATGATTGCGTACTATTAAAGTCATTAATGCTTAATGCTTTAATCTTCATTTCTTTGGCATATTTAATGACATCATTGGGATTATGTAACCCATCAAAAGCTGACATGTTGGTATGAAAATCCAATTCCACGCGGTCACTGGCATCACCTAATTGATAATTAGCAGGAGTTTGAATGTTAATAATTTTTTCAATCTTACCAACTTGATCATCATGCTCATATTTATCAACAATCACTTTAACCAATGCTTTTATGCAATTACCTTCTTGCAAACTATCAAGATAAGCTTCGCATAAATTTGATTGAATTGCTAAGGAATTGTCACTGATTAATGCGTTTAAACACATCGCATGATTATGGTCAGTGATGTAAATATTGTAAACGGTTGTTTTTAATGCTCCGTGACCATCAGTATTTTTACGGTCATGGACCATTTTTTCAATTTTAAAGATTTCCCCTTGCACTAAAATTTGCTTGTTTACTAATTGAGCATTCGTGGTAGCTTCTTGTAAGTTAGTAGGAATTGCAGTTGAATGAATGGCATTTAAAGTTTGATATTTTTCAATTAAAGCTTGCTTTGAATCAACTTCAGGATTAGTTTTAGGTGCTGGTTGTTTAGTTGAGTTAGTTTCTTCTTTAGGCAAAGAAGAAGTTGCATCTTCTTTTGCAACTACAGTTTGGCTATTTGCTACTTGATTATCTAAAGTTGAATCACAGGTAGCAGCAACATTATTATTTTGCGGTGAAGAATCATTATTTTGATGGCTTTCTTCAGCTTGCATTAACTGCAATAATTTATCGTGATTAATTCCTAAAATATTAAAGACGGTTTGCACTTCTTCATTTTTTAATGCATTTAAGGTATTATCATCATGGCATAATAATTCGTAAGTTTTTTTGTTTAATTGCAGGTCAAAATCTTCTTGCTTAATACTTGGAATTAATTGCAAAATGATTGCTTTTATGCTATCAAGATCTTTGCTTGATGTTGCAAAATCAACATCATAAAAATGATGCAATTCTTGTTGCAAATCTTTCAAGATTACAAAAGATTTTCCTGGATCTTTAAAACCTTTAATCTTAAAGGAAATCTTTTTATGATTTTGTTCATTAGTAATGTTCAAACTAATAAATTTTTTGAAAAATACATCCTCAAGGGAACCAAGAGGATGTATTTTATTCAATCACGTAAGTTCAGTTTTAGTCATTGTTAAAAGTTTCTTTAATTTGTTGAAGAATAGTTTCAATTTGACTATAGTCAGT
>JAGBOP010000013.1 GCA_017633835.1 bacterium | reverse complement strand
TGCTTTGCTTCTTGATCAGTGGCATTTTCATTATTAATGTCCGCTTGATTATTGGCATAATTAATGCTGAAATCAACACTATTGACATAGGATGATGAGCGGTTAGTTGCTAATTGGTTTGGCAAATAGCAAAATGAGCAAATTAATCCAATGACAATAAGCGGGAAAAGGATGCCAAACAGGACGTAATATAACCATTTAGTTTTCTTATGTTTTAACTTTCCAAAAAACTTTTTCATGTAGGCAAGTAATATATTGTATTAATTATAATAGTACAATCAATTAAGCAAACAAAATTATTTTTCTTTTTCATCAAAAATAATGCTTATAAATTTTCAAAATTAAATGAATTTTGCTTAAATGTTACTATAATTAAAAAACATGAGGATTGCAAAATCCTTTTTGTTTTAGTTTTTTATTTAACCAAAACATAAATAAATGTAGTTGTTTGACTGCATTTATTTTATTTAATATTATCAAAAGGAGATTATTATTGCCATTAACGAATTTTTTTAAAACAAATAAAATCCAGCAGGATGCTACGAGATTAGATAATCTTAAGCCAGTTACTAAAATTAATGTTCCTGCATTAATCTCTTTATGCATTGTCATGTTCTGCTTGGGAATTGGTTGATACATTCCAGGCGGAATTGCTAATCCCTTAATGAGTTCATTTCCCGGCACAAGTGAAGCAAATGTTAACTTAACCTTAACGTTATATTTAATTGGGGTAATCATTAGTGCGATTTTGATTCCCATCTTATTCTTTAAAGTCAAACGTAAATGAATCATTATTGGGTGTGCAATTATTTATTGCATAGCCAGCATCATTGTTGGGTTTAGCACCAACTTTAGTGAATTATTATTCTTCCGGTTTTTATGTGGATTAGCCCACGGTGCGATTGCATCGATTATTACGGTCGTGGCAATTGCCATTGCCCCTAAAAACAAACATGGTACATCCGTAACTGCTACTCTTGTTTCCTTATTTATGGCTACATGTACTTTTGTGCCAATCTTTACGTTTGTAAGTAACATGGATATTGGAACACACTTACCAGCTTTATACACAATTGCAATTAGTCACCAAAACTGACGCTGAACATTCTTTGCAACAGCGTTATTTATTTTGTTAGGAGCAGGATGCATCTTCTTCTTTGTGCCGCGGGATTTACATTTAACGGGAGGTAAACCTAATCTTAAAAAAGAATTAGGTAGCATTATTTACTGACCATTTACTTTATGTTTAGTGTTTGCCATTATTGTCTTCATGGCAATTTTCTTACTTTATCCATTACTTCAAAAAGAATGAACTGCAGTGGAAGTAGGAATTATTCATACACAAGTTAACCTACTTGGTTTATTACTTGCTATGTATGGAATTTGCTCAGCGGGAGGAAATTTACTTGGGGGATTATTTTCCAATGGCAAAACCTTCCCATGAATTTATTTCTTAATTAGTGGAACATTAATTGGCTTAATTGGTTTAGCTATTGCAGTTGCCATGAAATCTGCTCCTGCAATTCTTGCATTTACTTTAATCTTCCCATTATTTGCTTACATGTTAATGCCAAATATTTATTCGATGGCTTTACCATTAGCACGGCACCATGATAAAAGTGATAACGTTGACTTTGAATCCGGCATGGTTTTAGCTTCAGTAGGAATTGGGGGTATGATTGGTACTGCCATTGGTGGTCCAATTTGTACCATTAAAAATTCAATGGGACAAAATGTTTATCACCCTGAATTCTTTAGTACCGTAGTTTATATTGCTTTAGCCATTATGATTTTAGGATGCATCATTGTCTTACCAATTCACTGGTACATGTATTGCAGTAAATTAGTAAATACTAAATACCAAGTTACTTTTAACATCTTTACTTATTTACCAATTATCATTGATAAATATACTAGTGATGAAGTTAAAGATGAAATTTATACCACTCACCATCACTTTAACCAAAAACAAAAAATTATTGATTTTACCAAGCATAAATAGATCATTTGATCTATTTTTTTATTGTCATAAAACTTATTTCTTGCACTTTATCATTTAAAATAAGGTTAGGAATTAAAAGCATGAGAAATTTAATTTATCGAAAGCCAACCTTAACTCCTTCGTTTTCACAAGATCAAAGTTGGCACCAATTACAATTACTTTACAAATATAGTATTATTGAATTAATTTTATCCATCTTCTTGTTACTTGATGGGCTTGCGTTTGTTTTATGTTTGGTGTTTATTGCTGATTTAAATGGGCAAGTGCAAGGAGGATGTGCGTACGGTATTACGATTATTATTTGGTTTTGCTTAGCATTAAGTGCTCATATTTATGAAAATAAATATACTCACAATGTAAAAACCTTGGGAATTATTTTTGCTGATCGCAAAGCGTTATATAAACTAGCACGCAAGATTACCATGGGAGCATTCTTACTTGGATTATCTGATTGAATTTTTTGCATTAAATTATTTGTTTGAACCAAAGAACTTTATAACGAAGCTAAAAAGCACATGCAAGACCACACTCCTTTCTTCATTAATCCCAAAGATGATAAAACTGATGATGGTTCGTTAAACCGCCCAACCATTTGGTACTTCATTTAAAAATAGTGAATGATTTTTATCTCATTCACTATTTTTTTATTATTTATTATTGGTTAATAATAAATTCTTGCTTATTTGGTTCATTATGATTTAAATAATATTCATTTAACCGGTCAATAAATAAAGCTAATGATTTATTATAACCATACCAAGTTTGTGGCACTAGACCGGGGTGAGCCATTCATTGCCCTCATCACATTGGATGTTCATGAAAGTATCATAACATGGTATAAACAATCTTTGGATATTGCACCGCAACCGGACTTAATGATCCATTGCCCATTAACAAATCAATCACCTTGTAATACTTTTTTGCATGAGCATGCATGACAAATACTAAACCGATTGCTATAAAGAACCAAATTAAACAGCACGGAATGCCAATAAAGCAATAAGGATTATTGGTATTTAACCCAATGACAATACAACAAATTAATTCAATCAATAAGCCTGCTAAACAAATTGCCGTACCAAGTCCGACTAAAATTGATAACTTTTTAACTTTGGCAACTTGGTTAGTGCCAAATTCTTTGGTATGTTCATAATACGAAAAATTAAGGACATACTTACTAATATCATATTGGTTGTAATAATCATAATATTTAGCTCAACCAAATTTACTTGCTCCAGGATGCATTTTCATTACCTTCTTATGAATAATTTTACTTACTTTCTTTGCTATCACTAGCAATTAATGGATGAGTAGCTAAGTAATATTCATTTAATTTATCAATAAAATTAGCACATGCATACATTGACCAATAAAACGAATACATTGGAAATTGACTACTATCACTCATGCCAAATAATCCTAATTGGGTATTAGTTCTAACTTGAATTTGAATTAATTGGGGATAAGTTCTTAAATCGGTACTAATTAGTTTATCATGCAGTAAATCACAAAATACCCCGTAATAGCGATACATTTTATAAACAATATATAGTCAAATTGGACCACCTGATAACAAATCGATTATTAAAATTAAGATTCCAGTTGCTAGCACGATTTTTCAGGAATAGTCAAAATCGTTAAACCACACTAAGTACATGATAAATAAGACAATTAATGGAATTGAAGTCACAACCGCAATTCCAATGGTTCACCACGTTGCTTTGCGTAGTTTACGCATATAAAGGACATTTCTTACTCCGTACTTTGCAGTTTCCTCGTAATATTTATCCGTCGTAATGTACTTACTTATTTCATAAGTGCAATCTTGAATTGCATTCAAATGATATCTTGTCATCTTATTAACTTTACTAACTATATTTTATTAAAAAGGATTAATTAATCGCATTATGTCCTTTTATTTCATTAAAAAAGTAACCATGAAAAATGGTTACTTATTTAATTGAGATTATTTTGGATCGTTTGCAGGATCATCACTTCAAGGATCAAGATTTTCATCTTCAACTTGGTGTAAGGTGACATGGTGTTGAGCAGCATATTTCTTGACAAATTCAAGTTCTCATTGGTGTGCTTGTTCATCACTAAGATGAGGTCGTTTTAAAATTGCAAGTACATCGCCTAAAATGGCCACATCCATAATTAACCCAAAAGCAATGGTATTTCAAGTACATTTTAGTGGTTTTTCTTTTGCTAATCAAAAGAATTTAACCATGAGATAATTGTCAAAATTATCATCATACTTTTTAATCGTATTGGCATCTTTAGTTAAGCGATAGTGTAATAAAAAACCAAGGGTAAAGCAAATAACAAACATAATTAAAAAGAAGATTCCTACACCTAATTCAGCTCGTGCTTGTTCGAAATGTGGGTTTATTTTATATCACACACCTCCTGCTGCTGTTAACCAAATTCCAGCAATCCCAAAGAACCACCAAAAAAAGGAATTAATTGACAAAAAGATTAAGTATCACTTCACTCGTTCTAATAACTTACGATCTTTAGGATCAACGTTATAAACGGGTAAATGACGATCTTTAAAAAAATCAGGTTGTATATTTCGCATAAATAATAATTAATTTTATTAGAAATGATTGCAATTAATAATCAGATAGTCCTCCATCCACGCACAGAACCGAACCAGTTAGAAAAGTATTTTCCACCGATGCTAAAAAATAAACTGCTTCAGCGACATCTTTTGGTTCCCCCATTTTCTTCATTGGAGCAAGATTGGCTAATGATTCTTCACTTACTTTGCCAGCTGCAATAGCCTTTTGAAAAATTTCGGTTTTAATTGCTCCAGGGGCAACGGCATTAATTCTAATTCCTTTGGTAGCATAATCAATAGCAGTAGCTTTAGTTAAACCAATCACGGCATGTTTAGTAGCAGTATAAAAAGCGGTATTAGCAGCTGCTCTAATTCCTAGAAAACTAGCAATGTTAACGATTTGTCCTCCCCCCGTTTTTAACATTGCCTTAATGGCATATTTCATGCCAAAGTAAGTACCAAGTAAGTTAGTGTTAATAGTGCTAACAAAATCTTCAGTTTTGGATTCACCAATTGGTCCTTCACCCATGGTAATACCTGCGTTATTAACAAACACGTCCACTTTCCCAAATTTATTCACGGTTTCTTCCACTAAATTTTTTACTTCATCTTCCTTCGTTACGTCAACAATCATTAAGGTTGGAGCATCACATCCATGATCAGTATAGTACTTTAAAATTGCTTCTTTTTGGTCTTGGTGTCTAGTAGTAATTACCACGTTGTAATTATTTTGTAAAAACTTTAAAGCAATTCCTTGCCCAATGCCACGTGATCCACCCGTAATAATCACGGTTCGTTTCATTATTGTTTATTCTCCTTTTTTAAAAGGTTTATTAATCTTGTTCACACCAAATATTCATAAAAAACAAGTTTAATCCCTAATTTAATTTTATATGAGGAATAAAAAAGATAGTTAATGATAAATAAAAAAGTAAGAAGCAAAAAACCTCTTACTTTTCTTATCTAATTCTTGGTTGGATCAGGGGAATTTGTTAAATTAGCAGTGTCATCTTTTTTATGACGTAAACTTAACCGATAAGCAATTGACCGTTCATTAGTTTGAGCATTCGTGAAATTATTTAATCATTCTTCTTCTTTGGCTTGTTCTTCTTGTGGCGTTAATTGTTTTAATTTTAGTGCCTTCCGGCATTGGGAAATAATTGCACAATCTAAGAAGAAGCCAACGCGCATCATGAAGAAAAAGAATAATCATTTGTGTTGTGCTACTGCTCAATAATATCTAGTAATTAAACTTGCTTTAGTGTTGGCATCATATTTTTGCAATACTTTTACGTACTTAGCAAGTTTAAAATCAAACGCAATTAAATGAATCAGTGCAATAAAAAAGAAAATAATAAAAATTATTCCAAACGCTAATTGACATTTTGCACTTGCTACTGAAACCGGAGCGTATTGAATGCTTTCTAAATATAAGGCACCCGTGCAAGTAAGAATAATTCCGATAAAATATGAACAGATTAGCATGATGCGCATAAAAAAGCTAGCACCCGCTCATAATTTCATGTGTTTAATGATTTTACGGTCTTGGTCATCCAAACTGAACAGAGGTACCTCGCGGTTATTTAAATTTGAATTGCCATAATCAAACATCATAAAAATTTCTCCAATTTAAAACGAATTTAAATTATTTCAAATATTCATCAATTGCTTTTTCCAAAGCATCAAAGTTTACTTGGTCATCTTGTTCTTTCACAAGTTCAAAGTAAACCACTTTTTTATTCTTAATAACAATTACTGATCGAGCAAGTAAGTGTAATTTATCAATGAATAATCCATAAGTATAACCAAAGTTATGATCAACGTAGTCACTTAAAACAATTGTGTTGTCAAAGTGTAAGTTTAAGCACCACCGTTGTTGGGCAAATGGTAAATCTTCACTGATACTTACCAAATATAAATCTTTGCGACCAGCATACGTAGACATTAGTGTCCGACATTGTGTATCACATGTTGGGGTGTCTAATGATGGAAAAGTACTAATTACACATAGGCGATCAAAGAATTTATCTAAATGTACTTCTTCCAACTTATCATTCATTAATCAAGCATCACGAGCTGCATCACCAACCTTGATTAATGGTTTATCACCCAATAATTTGAACGGAGTACCATCTAATGTAATATCCATTTGAATTTCTCCTTTATTTTTTTTATTGTTAAAGCAAAGTTTATGCAATTTTGCTTAATCATTTGCTAATTGAATTAGCACCATTTGACCTTTCATGATTTGAATGGATGCTACCTTGCGGTCACCAATAAAGCGTTTAACATCTTTATTGTCAAGAGCAATCTTTTTAATTTGACTATCATCAGCATCAACTGGCACACTAATAACTGCCCGTACTTTCTTATCAATTTGCACAGGATAATTCTTAGTTGTTTCTTGCACTAATGCTGGGTCAAAGGTTGGTCAAGTTTGTTGGTGAACGTATGTACCATTACCATGAATTCTTGATCATAGTTCTTGGGATAAGAATGGAGCAAAACATGATAGCATGATTAAGAATTCACTAAAGGTTTTGGCAGTAATTTGGTGCTTTTGGAAAACGTTGCTTAAGGTCATTAAGTGAGAAATAGCAACATTGTGCTTGTATTCCTTAATGCATTCTTCCACGTTCATAATGGTTTTGTTTAAAGCAATAATTACTTCAATGTCATCAATGGTTCTTGTTAAATCAACATTGTCAGTAAAAATACCATAAACCCGGTTTAATCACTTATGAACCCCAATTAAATCATTATCATTTCATGGTAAAGTAGCAGTAATTGGACCCATGAAGCATTCATATAACCGTAAGGAGTCTGCTCCGTAGTCTTCAACAATCTTCATTGGGTCAATTGTGTTACCTCACGATTTAGACATCTTGCGACCATCTTTAGCTAAAATCATGCCTTGGTTAATTAATTTTTGAAATGGTTCATCTTGACTAACAATTCCAATATCATGTAAGAACATGAATCAGAACCGAGCATAAATTAAGTGTAAGGTTGCGTGTTCTTGACCACCAACATATAAGTCAACATTCATTAATCGGTCAAATTCTTTCTTGGTTTCAGGAGCATCTAGGGGAGCATAATTAGGATTTAAATATTTCATGATGTAACCAAGGTAATATCAACAACTACCAGCTCATTGTGGCATCGTGTTAACATCGCGGTGGTATGTCTTACCATCTTTACTAAACGTAATTCATTCCTTGGCATTACCTAATGGGGAACCATATTCCTTATTAGGTTTAAATTCATTTAGTTCTGGTAACATTAATGGTAAATTTTCATCAAGATATTGCTTACCATTTTCATCATAATAAACTGGGAATGGTTCTCCTCAATAACGTTGCCGGGAGAAAATTCAGTCATGTAAGTGATAAGTCTTGTGGCCTTCTGCATCAACTTCCCGACCAATTCACTTGCGTTGAATTTGTTTTAGTGATTCTGGTCAATCAAGTTGATCTAGTTGGTCAATTAAACGGTCAGCATACTTCGTAATCTTAAGTACTCATTGTCACATTTTCCGTTTGGTAACTGGAAAACTTCCCCGTTCACTAACTGGGTTTCCTTTATCATCAGTAAGTACTTCTTCGTTACTTAATACGGTACCTAAACCTTCACATCAGTTAACTTCAATTTCTTCAAGTTCCGCTAAACCCCGTTTATACATTTGAATGAACGTTCATTGCGTTCATTTAAAGTAGTTAGGATCAGTAGTATTTACTTCAAGATCATAATCGTAGTCAAAACCAAGCACTTGAAGTTGGTGACGGAATTTCTTAATATTTTCTTCGGTAAATTCCTTTGGGTGTTTGTTGTTTTGTAATGCGTATTGTTCAGCAGGTAAACCAAATGCATCAAAACCCATTGGGTGTAATACACTATAACCTTTTAATTTCATGTACCGACTAATAACGTCAGTAAAGGTGTATCCTTTTGGGTGGCCAACATGTAAACCAGCTCCGCTTGGATAAGGGAACATATCCAAGATGTAATATTTTTGTTTATTTATATCATCTTTAAACTTAAAAACGTTTTTTGAATAAAAATCAGTTCTTCACTTGTTTTCGATTGCTTTAAAATCGTATCCCATTTTTATCTTCTTCCTTATAAAGTTATTAACTTATATTTTAATATAAATTTAATATCTAAAAATAATTAAAAAGTACTACATAATTTTGGATTTTATCAAAAACCAAAAATTATATAAAATAGATTATTAGTAAAATAAGGATATAGTAAACTATAAACCTTACTAATAAAAAAAGAATGGAAGTAAAGTAAATATGAATAAGTTATATACCAATTATGACTTTAAGCAAATAGAAAAAGACATGATTGATTTTTGACACAAAAACAATCTTGCTCAACCCGATTTTAAAGATGGCAAAGACTTTACCATTGTCATCCCACCCCCAAATGTAACTGGTCACTTACACCTTGGCCATGCTTGAGATGGAATTATTCAAGATGCAATTATTCGTTATAAACGATTACAACACTTTAACGCTTTATGATTACCAGGTACAGACCACGCTGGTATTGCTACTCAAGTTAAATTTGAAAAATATCTAAAATCCCAAAACATTGATAAGAATGCACTAGGTAAAGAAAAATTCATGGAAGAAATTATCAAGTGAAAAGACCAACAAGCTAATTTCATTCGCAGTCAATGAAATGCCATGGGCTTTTTACTAGATTACACGAAGGAAAAATTTACCTTAGATAAAGATTGCAGTGAAGCAGTATTAAACAGCTTTGTTGCTTTATACAAAGCAGGTTTAATTTATGAAGGATACAAAATTGTTAACTGAGATAGTATTTTAAAAACTGCCATTAGTGATATTGAAGTAATTCACAAAGATACCAACAGTAAACTATATTACATTAAATATGATTTACTTGGCAAAGATGGTAAGGTAATTGACCACCTACTTGTAGCAACTACAAGACCAGAAACCATGTTTGGTGATACTGCATTAGTTGTTAACCCAAGTGATGAACGGTTTAAAAAATACGTTGGTTTTGAAGTAATTAACCCAGTTAATGGGGTAAAGATGCCAATCGTTACTGATGAATACATCGATAAAGATTTTGGTACTGGTATCATGAAATGTACTCCTGCTCATGCTCCAAACGACTACGTAATTGCCAAGAAATATGATTTCCCATTAATTAACATCTTAAATGATGACGCAACCTTAAATGATAACTGTCCAAAAGAATACGTAGGCTTAACTTGTGAAGATGCGGCTAAAAAAGTAGTTGAAAATTTAGCAAAAGAAGGCCGGATTGACCACGTTGAAAACATTGTTAACCACGTTGGATATAGTGAACGAACCGGAGTTGTAATTCAACCATACATCACTAAACAATGATTCTTAAAAACCAGTGTTTTAGCTAAAGACGTTATTAAGACGCAAGAAAGTGACCGCAAGGTAAACTTCTTACCTCCACGGTTTGAAGCAACCTTAATGCACTGACTAAACAACATGGAAGACTGATGTATTAGTAGACAACTATGATGAGGTCACAGATTACCAATCTGATACAACAATAAAACAAACGAAGTTTATTGTGGTCTTGAAGCACCAAAAGATCCTGAAAATTGACACCAAAGCACCGATGTATTAGACACCTGATATTCCAGTGGTCTATGACCAATGGAAATGTTAGGTTGAAATGGTAAAGAAGACCATGTTCCAAGTCCAAGATATCCAACGTCCGTATTAGTAACTGGTTATGATATCATCTTCTTCTGAATTGCTAGAATGATGATGTTTAGCTCTTACTTTGTTCATGAATCTCCATTTGATTATGTTTACATTCACGGCTTAGTACTAGATGAACACCACCGCAAGATGTCTAAATCATTAGGTAATGGAATTGAACCACAAACTGTTATTGATGAATATGGTAATGACGCAATGCGGATCTTCTTTTTGTCTGATAGTGCCAGTGGGGAAGATATTTCCTTTAAACCAACTAAACTAAAACAAGCTTTTAACTTCTTAATCAAACTTTGAAGTGCGGCTAACTTCAACCAACTAAATAAGTTTAGTTATGATCCAAACTTTAGTGTTGATCCAACTAAGAACAACGCGATTGAAAACTATATGCTATATGCTTTACAACAAACTGCTAAAGTTGTAAAAACAAACTTAGATAAATATAGTTTTAATGTTGCTTACAAGGAATTAAGTGATTTTGTTTGAAATACTTTCTGTAACTTCTATCTAGAATGCATGAAAAGACCACAATTCCAAAACGAATACAGCATTCATTTATACATGTACATTTGAAAGTATGTTTTAATCATGTTACAACCATATGCTCCATTCTTAAGTGAATATTTATATCAAACCCAAATTGATAGCAGTTCTTCCATCCTAAAACAAGACTGATTAAAACCAGCTGATTACACTTTCAATGAAGCTAGCTTAAAAGATGTTGAAATTGGTCTTGCCATCCTAAATAAAGTAAGACAAATTCGCAATAACCTTGGCATTGCTCACTCCACAGTCTTAGTATTAAACTGCACTAGTGTTACTGGTAACGAATTAGCAAGCATTAATAGTATTCTTTCCTTAACCAATGCCAGCATTGACAACAAGGTTGGTTTAGATAAAGAACAAACTAATTACGTAATAGCCGTCCAAAACCATACCTTCAACTTACATATTTCGAACTTATTAATGAATCAATATAAGACCAAACTATGTGATGAAATTAACCGTCTTCGGGGTGAAATCAGTCGGTCAGAAGGTATTTTAGGTAACGAAGATTTCATTAAAAAAGCAAGTGAAGATAAGATTAATGATGAAAAAGAAAAATACGAAAACTACAAGCAAGAATTACTTCACTTACAAGAAGAACTAAATAAACTAGAAATTAAGTAATTAATCATCATCAATATACAAAAAAGAAGCAAGGATTCAAAATTCCTTCCTTCTTTTTTTATTATTGTTTTTGCTAATTAATCTTTTTCTTTTTTGGCATCTTTTTTATTTTTATGACGAAAGAAGAAGATCATGTTAGTAAATACCGTAGTAATCTTGCCAACTAAGAAAATGTACCTGGTTAATTTTGCAAGCAAGATAATAATTACTACCATGATGGCAGATCCCACAAAAAGAAAGATTGGTGCTCCTGGTCAGCTAATGCCAAGGGCATGACCTAATGCATAATATTCACCAGTATCAACATGGTGAATGATTTCAGTTGGAGTAACCACGTTTTGGTAAGTAATAATTCAGTCATTCTTAGTTAAACCAGTTAAATTTCAGTTTGCTCCCGTAATGAATTTCACAATATAAACATACGCAATATATAACAAGATAAATAAAACAGCTAATATCATTCAATGTCATTTATAGCGTGGAACTGATAACAACAAGATTAATGATAAGCACATTAACAAGTAGTGCATCATGAAGAACAATAAGTTCGGATTATAACCAAGAAAAACAAATTGTCAAGTTAAGGGGGAATTATAAGTACTTACTGCTAAATATAAGGTAGCACAGCTTGTTCACAACCCTACGGGTGCTAGGATGTAAGCAACGCGGTTGAAAAATGGAACAATCGCAAACGCACTAATAACAACTAGTAAGCATGGACACATGTCCAACAGAAATACTTTACTGATTAAATAAGACGGCTTAAATTGCTCACTTACTTCTTTGGGAGTTAAATGAGCAATACTTTGAAGTTCACGAAAATCACTTATTCACCGTCCCACAATAAAATAAATTAAGCACCCAATTGCCAAAATTGCACTATATCACCACCGTCATTTTCATTTTTTCTTATGAAATACATAAGCAATTATTAAAATCAAAACTAACGTAATGGTTGTTATACAAACTGTAAAGATTCCACTTGGACTCATATTGTTGTTAATTACTTTGTAATTATAAATTAAAGATTTTATTGAAAAATGAAAACTAGCAAAAATACCATTGATGGCATAAAAAAAGCACCCTTTATTAAGAGTGTTTTTTTCTTTGGAAAGATTAATTATTTTTATAACTTGATGAATGAACTTTGGCTACTCAATCGTAAAGTAGTTTGTGGTGCACTTCAATTGTTTGTGGTAAATCCTTATCAGTTAATTGGAGTGCTTTCTTGTCAAGCACTAAAGTGGTGAAGTTACCACGGTAAATGTAATCGTGGAAAATTTGAAGCATGTGGTAAGTCTTTTTACCTTCTTCTTTACTTACTGAGAAAGTAATGAAGGAACCGTTTTCAATCTTTAAATCTTTACCATTGATTAATGAATAAACACTTAGTTCATCTGGGTTAACAGCATCACTTGGTTCATAGTGCATGTGAGCTCTTCTAACAAAGTAATTTTGGTTAGCTCGTACTCAAGTAACCTTCTTGGTTTGGTTATCAATTAAACCAACGTAAACCATGATGTTTTCAGTTGGATGTGTTTCATCATTCTTTTCTAAATCAACATTGGTAATTAAGAAGATTGGGGCATCAAAGTTATTTTCAATGTTGTTGGCTTTAAATTCTTGGTCTAAGAAGGAAGTTAAAGTGTGATTTAAATATAAAGCACTCTTATTGTTAATTCAAGTATCTAATTTCTTTTGAATTGATACATTCTTACCATTTTCCTTGATTCAGTCATTACCCCGGTCATCATTAGGAAATTGTAATGGAACAAAGTGAATCATTGTAAATGCAAATTTATTGTGGTGATGTTTAATTAAATTAATGTATTCACTCTTAATTGCATTTTGCATGCTTAGATCATCCATTGGAGCACTGATAATGCATGGACGAAGTTCTTCACTTAAATCAGAATTAGTTGCTAAAGGATATGGGGAAATTAAAAATTCAGATGGAATTTTAAATGCGTCTTCAACAAAACCTGGATAAGCAAAAATTCCCGCATGAATAACTCCTGCTTTTACTAAAACTTGGGCAGTTAGTAAAGCCCGGAAGTTTACACTATCCTTTAATCCTTTATCAAGGTTTGATTCGTATTGTAATTGTCACAATGTATGGTTGACATCTCGTTGTACCATAGATGGTTCTCCTTAATATAAATACTAATTATTTAATTTTATCAAAAAATAAATAAGATTATGCTTAATTAAATCATTTATAAATTACTCAAATCTAATTCTTCAATGAATAAATGTTTTAAGTAAAGTAATCCTTGTTGATAGATATATTCTTCAAAATATTTCTTTAAACTAAGCATATCAACGGGGAAATTATTGGCTTTAATATATGCTAAATATTCTTTTAAAAATGTTGATTTTAAGCAACTAGTAGCATTAAAAATTTTTTTAAATTTAAAGTAAAAATCATGTACTGATTCTTTTAATAATGATAAACTGGTTACTTTATTAATTTGATAATTAAAAAGCACGTATTTATCTTGACCTGCTTGCAAAAAAGCAAGAATGTAATTACTTTTTAGTAAATTTTCATTATTAACGTTTGCTTGCAAGGAATTATTAATCGCAATTTTACGGTTAGGAATCATGAAGATGGTGGTAATTCAAGTCATGATTTGCTTGATTTCTTTGCGAATGATGGCACTTTTTTGGTGTTTAACTAATTGGTTAAATAAGAAATAAAGCAATTTGCAAGTAGCATCTTTTTTTTCATCATTAATTTGTAAGATGTAATCTAATTGATCTTTGTATTCAGTTCACTTAGCTTCTTTTTCTTCAGTTGTCACTTTTTCATTTTCCTCCTTTCCTAATTATTTTTATTTAGCACCTATATTTTATTTGCAACTTGCTTAGTTTGCTTATTTGCAAACATACTTGCCATATCATCTAAGGAATGGTATTCAATACTATTCAATGCTTGTTTAGTACCAATAATAATGTAACACACAATGACTTTGGCTAACAACATGATTTGACTAACAGCATAATATCAGTACATACTGTCATAATGAACAGCATACATAATCACCATGATGATGGTAAAGATGATTTGGATTAATGAGTCACCAGCTGCAGTTCATTTGCTTCCACCTTCAATCATGACAAAGAATAACATACTACATAAAGTGTTAATAATCATAAAACCACTAAAAATGAACATGATGTTATTATTGTCATAATAAAGTTGACGATATGTAACTAAACTACCACTATTATTGGAAATATAAATG
>JAGBOP010000012.1 GCA_017633835.1 bacterium | reverse complement strand
TTTAGTTACTTTTAACATTAATAAGTAATTAAATAATTTTTTATTGTTAACAATCGGTAAATGATAATAATCAAGCACTTTTTGTTTTAATCCAAAATCAAATAAGATATTAGCATCTAAAAAATCTTGCCAAGTTAAAACATCAGCTTGATTGCAATTGTCTTCATTTGCAAATTGCAAATTAGACAATAACTTAACTAATACTTCAGGTTTAGCTTCAGCTACCCCAATTTTTTGTTTTGATGGATCCATGTCTTGGTATTGTAAAAATACATTTTTAATGTTGGGAAATAAGTGATTTAATTTATCACGTAATTTATTACCCATGGCATCCGGGTCGAGCATAAATACCACATTAATGTGGTTATTTAAGCAATCTTGAATTAAATTAATGGCATGGTGATCTAATGCATAGCCATTAGTTTCAATTGTTTTGACATTAAACAATTGGTGTAAATGATCAGTATCAGTTTTTCCTTCAACAACAATGACAAATGGTAAAGTAATTTTCATGAATTATTTTTTAATTAAACCCACTTTGGACATAAAGTCGTCAACATAACTTTGCACAACTTGGTAATAACTAGAACACATTAAATCAGCATGAATTAATTTAGCAATAAATCCTTCTAAAGAAACAATGTGCAATTGTTTAAAAGCTTTAAAAGGTGCTTGCACTTGAATTGAGTTTGAAACATATAAGTCATTAATTCAACCTTGGCAAAATGCTTCATTTAATCTGGTATATGCATCCCCAGTTAAAACTGGGTGCGTGCATATACAAGTAATTGATTTAGCATTATTTGCTTTTAATAACTTGCATGCTCCTACCATGGTACCTCCCGTATCAATAATGTCATCAATAACAATGCAGTGTTTATTAGATACTGTTCCTAGAATATTTTCAATTTCGACTTCGTCATTATTAACCCGTTTTTTATCAACAATGGCAATATTTAAATGCATCATGTCTGCCAACACTCTAATTCGCTTCACTCCCCCATAGTCAGGAGAAACTAACACAAAATCACTGGCATTAATACTTGATCCTTCGTGGGTATTTAATCAATCATTCATAAATTCATCTAATAAGATGATATTAGCATTCATATTATCAGTTGGAAAGGAGAAAAATCCTTGCAATTGATCAGTATGAATATCCATTAAAATGGCATTATCAACTCCACTGGTGGCTAATAAATCAGCAACAAGTTTAGCAGTGATTGGTTCCCGGTTATTATTTCTGCGATCTTGGCGAGCATAACCAAAGTAAGGAATAATAGCCGTGATTTTAGCAGCACTCGCACGTTTTAAACAGTCTACTAAAATCATTAATAACATTAAATTTTCATTCACCGGACTACTAGTAGAAGCAACAATATAACATTTACGATTACGAACTGTTTCTAATAATCTTAAAAATCATTCTCCATCCGAGAATTTTTTAATACTTAATTGTGATAAATGCAAATTTAAGCATTTGGCAACTTTACTTGCCAATGAATTTTCATTTTGTTCAATCCCAAAGATTAAACAATTATCTTGTGGTACGTTCATTTATTAATTATCCTTTTGCACTAAACTATTTATTTTATAAATATATATATTATAATAATAATAGCTATTACAACATCAGCATCGAACCGTGTCAGGCTAGAAATAGAGCAGCACTAAGATAACTTTTGTGTGTAATAGCTTTTTTTATTTGTCAATTTTTTGTTTATTTGATATTGAATATTTAATGGTTTCAAGATCAGCATAATCAATGCTGGCATTAATTGGTAACCCTAATCCTAAAGTATAAATATTAAGGTACGGATAAGTTGCTTTTAAATAATTAAATAACAATTTTGCGGTATAACGACCATCAACCGTTAAATTAGTAGCTAATATAACTTCCTTAATGTGATTAGTTTGAATTAAACCAAATAGTTTGTTAATGGGTAAATAATTAATTAATTCCCCTTTTTTAGCTACTAATTCTTTTCATAAGACATAATACTTCCCCAAAAAAGAATTGGTATCTTCAATTACTTGCAAATCATTGCACGTAGTAACAATACAAATTTGGTCAGTTGCTCTTGATGGGTCAGCACAAATATTGCATACTTGGTTAAGATTTTGGGTTAAATTATTACAATAAATACATTTTTTTAATTGTTGTTTTGCCACCTTAATTCGGTTGACAAATTCTTCAATGTAATAATCATCTTGGTCAAGTAAGTAATAAGCAATCTTGACCGCATTCTTTTTACCTATACTAGGTAAGGATTGAATGGCATCAACTAAATATTCAAAACTGGCATTTTCACTTGCCATAATTTAATTATTCAATTTGGGTAATTTTTGCCCGTTCGGCTAACAAATCTTGGTTTGCTTCCGTAATGGCTTCACTTAGCATTTCTTGCAAAGTTTCCACATCATCTTTATCAATTAAATCCGGACTAATTTCAATTTTTTCAATCTTTAAATTACCATAAATGGTAGTTTTAATTAAACCTTTATAATCGTATTCAAATTTGGTGGAATCAAATTTTTCTAATTGTTCATGAATTTGTTTTTGCATGGCTTTAGCTTGTTGCATCATGCGTTTCATACTCATACTATCCATTATTCATTTACCTTCTTATCTTCTTCGTTAAATAACATTTTATCCGTTCAAGCTTTAATATCTAAAGCATTAGGATCTAAATGTTCTAATGCCTTAATATCAGCATCATAAACTGCTAAATCAATTTTGTTGGTTTTACTATATTCAACTAACGCTTTAATGGAAGCTTTAGAAATGGCGTGAAAATAGTACCCATCGTGAAATGCTAATTTAATTTCACTTAACAATTCTTGCTGACTAGCAAGATTGTTAAATTTATCAGCATTAAATTGATTTGATGCTTGGAACAACATAAAATGATTATTGACAATTAATAGTTTATCTTGTAATTTTAAAATATTAATTAATAATACAAATTTTTTTGTAGGATCATTGATAATTTCATCAATGATTTTTTTATCCTGGTTAACCAATTCCTTATTAAGTTGATTGTTTAATTGGCAAGTAGCAAACAAAAAATATTGTTCATCACTAAAAGTAGTAGGAAGTGGGAATTGGTTATCATTAGTTATAGGTTTTGCTATTGCAGCAGTTGGTGGTTCATTATTGGTGCTAACATCAAGATGATTAGCAACTTGGGTTGGCTCAACTTGGGCAGTAACTACTTCTTTTATTACTTCGATTGGTTGATTATTATTGTTATTTTCTTTGGCAATAGTTTTAATTAATTCGTTAGTTACTTCAGTGGTAGTAAATACTTGGTCTAAACCGGGGAGTTTTTCATTTAATCATGATTCATCAATACTTTTAATTCGAGCTTGTAATTCCTGATTAGTTTGATCATCAATTTTAACTGGAGCGTTCGGATCAATAATAAATGATTCTAAATATGGATCATGAATAGTGGTTGTTAAAGAAGCAGGTTGTTGATTAATTTGTAGGTTAGGATTAATTTTTTCTTGCACATTACTATCAGTAACAACAACTGGCTTAGCAACTTCTAATTGATTGAATGGTTGCTTATTTTCACTACCATTAACTTCAGGATTCAAATTTAATTTACTATTTAATTGGTAGGTAATTAATGCACTAGTAAATAATAAGGTAGGATCAGTGCTTTTATGTAATTCTGGTAATAATAAACTTAATTTATTAACTAGTAATTTAATGTTAGTTAAATTAAGAGCATCTAATTTACTATCTTTAAATAATTGATAATTAGATGGATGAATATATTGTTCGTTTTTTAACGTTAAATATAAATATAAATCTAAACTAATTGCTAACAAGGTTTTTGCTAATTCATTAAGATTAATCCCTGCATCTAATAAGGTACTTAATTCCTTTATCATGGATGCTTCATCATCATTTAAAGTATGAAGTAATAAGGAAAAAGCTTGTTTCTTATTAGTTAAGCAATAAGTTTGATTAATTAAATCAACATTAATTGTTTGGTGATTAATTTGCCGTAAGTGTTCAATGTTACTTAATAAATCCCGGGCTGATCCTTTTGCTAATTCAATTAATAATTGACATGCATCATCATCAATCGTAATGTTTTCATTAACAATAATTCGCTTAATTAAATCTAATAATTGATTGTTATTTAGGGGTGTTAAATTGTAGATTTGGCATCGAGATAAGATGGTAGTGGGAATTTTTTCTATTTCAGTGGTAGCAAAAATAAAAATCACGTGGTTGTTAGCATTTTCAAGGGTTTTTAAAAAAGCATTTCAACCAGCAGTGCTAATCATGTGGGCTTCATCAATAATGTAAATCTTATAACTTAAGACACTTGGTAAATAATTAGCATTTTCAATGATGTTACGTACATTTTCAACCCCGTTGTTGCTAGCAGCATCAATTTCCACAATATCAATGGCTTTTTTATCGTTAATTAGTACACAATGATCACATTCATTACAAGCATCGCCTTCTTTATTGTTTAAGCAGTTAACGGCTTTTGCAAAAATGCGAGCTAAGGTCGTTTTACCAATTCCGTGCAAACCACTAAAAATGTAAGCATTTGCTAATTGCTTACTTTTAATAGCATTTTCAAGCACATTTACGACTTGGGTTTGCCCAATTACTTGTTTAAATAAAGTGGGACGATATTTTTGGTATAAAACACTATAACTATTATTCATATCCATAAAATCTATATTATTATATATAGTATAATTATTAATAAATATCCCAATGGGGATGTAATGGTTTCGACATGATTAGGAAGCTTTTAACCGCAGTGGGGTAAGCCCCTTATCGCTTAAAAGCAATAAATGCAAACTCTAAGAATGAAGTAGAACCAAGTGTTCGCAGTGAAGACTTCGCTAACGAAGAAAGAGTTAATTTATCTTCCTTCGAAATGAGCAAACTTTCACAATTTGCAATTGCACTAGCTTAACTACAAAGTTAGTAGTAGCAAACCAATTTTTCTTATCCTAGCTATTTTTCACTAGGATAAGAGTGACATTAAGTCACCCTAATTTTTTCTTTCATCTTCTATCTTGCTGGTTGGTTTTTAATTTTCCCAATCAGTAACCTATAGAAACGCTATAGGTTTAGATTTTTATTTTTCATTAAGTTTAATCCTCCTACGTTTCTTGCGTGTTAAGGCCTTTTTCTCCTTAACATCTTAGAAAGATAGTCTTTGACATGATGATTAATTTTGATTGTTGACAAAATTAATCCTTCATGGATATATCTCTTTTTTATTTTTAATTTCATAATTTTTCCTTTTTTATTTTTTTCTAAAATTTCATTTTAAACTTCTTTTATTAACCGTTTAGTTCCGTTTTAAAAGATGGAACTGAACTAAACTTGTATATGTTATTAGCAACCTAATTGTGGAAACGGGTTCGATTCCCGTCATCTCCACCATAAAAAGAATCTAGGGTAATGTAGAACCTTAGATTCTTTTCTTTATAGTTGTAATCAAGAAAAATTGCTAACACATAGAAATTCTTAAATGAATTAAAAAAAAATTCGGAACAATGGATTTTGAAATTAAAAATACAAATTTTATAAATTAAATATGCTATAATAAAAGTATTTTGATTAATGGAGGTTTAGTTATATCTAAAAAAGACGGACGCTATTTTGGCGTACATGAAAAGTCATTACGGTTATATGGTTTAGAACCGATTTGACTTGTAACTTTAAAAGTCGGACTAACTGGTTTAGTCATGTCTTTTTTCATTGGATTATTTACTTTCGTTGATCAACTAATGTTAGTAAACTTTATGCCAATTACCGAAGCATTTAGTTTTACGCACTTATTTTATGCAAATAATACTGGTTCATTAGCACCTTTACTAGACCATTTACATAGTACGAATAAAGAACTATATGATGCCATCATGAATAGTTTAAATGATCAGAACCAAAATGGATTGCAAGCACTAGCAACAGCAATTAGTAATACCACGGGATTAGCAATTTATACCTCAGTTGGAGTAGTACGGTCAGCAGTATCATTAACCGGCCCACTTTCAATTATTGTCAATGCCATTCCAAGTTTATTTGCAATTGGTACCAGTGTTAAATATACGCATGCCCTAGGCGTTTTAGATCATAAACGAGCAGCTTTAATTTGGCAAAACGCATTCATTGGGTGCATCTTGTCGGGTTTAGTTTGTTTTATTTTATTACTTATTTTAGTACCAAGTGTCTTACCATTACAAGCATCAAATAACCATATTGATGCAAATGAAATTGCTAACTTATTACCAGGAATTAGTAATCACTTTCACGAAATGGGTTGAAATTTCAAGAATATATTTGCAGTAAATGGAAACCAAATTAATGAAATGCTTTACTACACAATAATAAATAATCATCCTGTATTTTATGTCCATGTAACTGGTAATCAATATTTAAATGTTTTAGATTACCAAGTTAACAACATTAATGTCAGTGCTCATGATTTAGTTACTTTAAATGCTAATAACTTACACCAAGTTGTTTTACCAATCACTAATGACAATTCTTTTAACGTTGTACATATTTGAAATACTTATTACATGCAAGTAAGAAATTACTCCATTAGTTGAGGAGAACAATTCATGTTCATCATGGGAGCAGGATGCACTATTTTTGCATTAGCTACTTTATTAGGAGTTATTTTACGTAGTGATGGAGCATTAGTAATGATTGCCATCATTACTGTTGTCACTGTTTTAATTAACATCCTATTTGACTACATCCTAATTTACTATGCTGAAATTGGCATGAGTGGAGCAGCAGTTGCATCCGTCATGGGATGAAGCATCGAATTTATTTGGTATGCGTTATACTTACAATATTCCAATGTGCATAGTTGTGCGGATTTCAAGTTATTGTGTCCAAAATGCTTATGCATTCGCTGAGCAATGATTTGGGAATTAATTCTTTTTGGTTTAAGTATGTTAATTGGGACTGTAACATTTAGTGCATCAAGAATTATTCTTTTTAGTGTGGTGTCTTATGTAACTGTGCAAGTCATTCCCCAAGTTGGTAGTGAATACTACTTATCAGTGTTAGGAGCATGTGCTCCAATTATTAACTTATTTGTTTTTACTGTCTTTGGCTTAATTAAAGGTAGTGACCCAATCTTTGCTTACAATTATTCCAGTAAGCAATATAAGCGGGTAAGAGAAGCATACTGATACAACATGATGATGATTTTAATTTTTAGTTGCATCGTGCTTGGTTTAATTGGCTTTTGTGACCCAATTAAAGATGGATTATTATCATGGTTTAAAATTACTGCTAATTCACCGAACTACCAACAAGCTTCTGCTTCTAAATTAATTTGGGTCTGATTAATGCAAGTTCCAATTATGTCGTTTGCTACTGGAGGAATGTTTGTATATCGTAGTTGTAACCGATTAGGTACTAGTTATATTGTGGCGTTAATTAGATCATGCATCTTTAATATTCCGTTTGTTTATATTTTTATGACAATTGCAATTAATGATAAAGATATTTTAAATGCAGGTTTAAGTAGCATGCAAGTTAACTTACCTTACCTAAACCACGCAATGTGATTCTACATGGATAATGTGCCAATTGCCACTGCTGGTTATGCATTAACTGTATTTATTATGTCAACCATCTTTGTTTACACTTCAATGGATGATGAACCAATGAAGAAATGATATCAATTATGACCAACTAAATACATTTATAATGCTTACCAAAAGCACTTATATAATGAAGCAAGAATTTAATATATAACAAAAAGGATGCTAACTAAATAGCATCCTTTTGTATTCTTCTGGCGGAGACGATGAGATTCGAACTCATGCACCGATTGCTCGATCTAGCACCTTAGCAGGGTGTCCTCTTAGCCACTTGAGTACGTCTCCAATAGTTATGTTTATTATATAACAATTAAAATTAATTTAAGTT
The DNA here is from genome assembly GCA_017633835.1 of bacterium. The sequence goes on along the minus strand of JAGBOP010000012.1, from coordinate 2,004 downwards.
AAAAATTGACGCTAATCATTAAATAAAAATTGTTTACTTGTAATTTAGTTTTTATACTATAATATAAACGTGTCTAAGATGACACTAGTTTACATCAAAGCGACGGATATGAAACAAAACTTCTATCTGTTGTAACCGCCCTCCTCGAGAGGGTTTTTATTTTCCCCTCAATGCTTTTTAAGACAATTATCTGTGAAAAAACTCAAGAATAAGGGGTTTATTTCAATTAGTCTTGAAACTACCTATTTAATTAAAAATTATTAATGATTTTCCTTTAAAATAAATTAACTACATTTTTAAAGGTAATATCATGAAAGATAAAATTTGAATTTCACCTGATCGCACTAAAATAACGGTTCCAGAAGATGTTAATCCAGTTTTTATATTTCATATGACCTTAGGTCATATTGCAAATAATTCAAAAGAAAAAGAAATTACTGCTTGTACGGGTGGAAAGTTTATTCATTTTACTGAACAAGATTATCCAACAAGCGAACTATGAAATTATGATGGATTAATCATTTACTTTACAAGAGTTCAATTAAATGCGATTCATTCCTTTTTCACAAATGGCAATCAAGATACCAAAGAAGTTGTTAATAAAAACAGCTCCTCAATCTCTGATTAGTTAGAAAAGATATTTTCGATATAATTTATGATGTAAGGAAAACTTACATCATTTTTTTATTAATAAATAATAATTTAGTAATTATGGGATGAAAAATTGTTGAAATAGAAAACGCAAAATATCTAAAGTTATTTTTAGATAATTTAGTGATTGAAACTGATACGCAAAAAATTACCATTCCGTTATCAGATATTGATACTTTAATTACACACAATACTTATTTAATGTTATCAAGTAGACTATTGGTAGAAATTGCTAATCATAACATTAACTTCATCATTTGCGATGATAAACATAATCCTAGTTGCCAACTAACCCCAATTAGTGGCAACTATAATTCTTTAAAAGTATTTGACAAGCAATTAAACTGGAATTATGTTTTTACCGGTAATTTATGAAAGAAAATTATTATTCAAAAAATCATTAACCAAGCTCAAACTTTATTGCATTTTACTAATAATGAAAATATTTATCAGCAAATTATGGAATTAAGTAATGAAGTAAAAGATTTTGATCAAACAAACCGGGAAGGTCATGCTGCTAAATTATATTGACATTATTTAATCAATGAAGACTTTCGTCGCACTGATGATTGCTTTTTAAACATGCTTCTTAATTATGGATATGCAGTTTTAAGATCCATGATTACTAGAAGCATTATCAAGAAAGGATTAGACCCAAGAAAATCGCTTTATCATCATTCGTTTAATAACTTCTTTGCACTAGCATCTGACTTCATTGAAGTATTTAGGTTTTGTGTGGATCATATTGTTTATTTAATTAAAGATGAATATAGTAATATCAATGATGCTAAAGCAAAACTATTGCAATTAATGGGTGATTATAAATTACTTTATAATGGTAAAGGGTTATTTATTAATAATGCAATTGATGACTTTGTTGATCATGTAATCAACCAAAGTGAATTTCCAACAATTAAAATATTATGGGAACAATTAACTTTAAACCAATGCGAATAATCGTGATGTTTGATTTACCTAATACAGAAAAAGATGAAAGTAAGGAATACCGCATCTTTCATAATGATTTAATCCGTAATGGGTACTTTATGATGCAATATAGCATTTATGTAAAATGTGTTAATGCTACTACCAAAATTGATTTTGAAATCAATAAGATTAAAAAGCACATTCCAAAGGAAGGTAGCATTCGAGTTTTAACAATTACCGAAAATCAATATAATTCCATGAAAATTATTTTAGGAGAACAAAATCTGAATGAAGTATATAACAATGCTTCAAGATATGTAAAAGTATAACAATGTTAGATTTTTTTATTAAAAGTACAGAATGTACATTTGATTATAATGGCTTAAAAGTATTTTGTGTTCCCAACACTACCTTATTTTTAAGGCA
>JAGBOP010000011.1 GCA_017633835.1 bacterium | reverse complement strand
AGAGGATGTATTTTATTCAATCACGTAAGTTCAGTTTTAGTCATTGTTAAAAGTTTCTTTAATTTGTTGAAGAATAGTTTCAATTTGACTATAGTCAGTTAAAGGTGTGATTTTAAAGTTATTATAATTGCTAAAAATAAAGGGCACAATTTGGTTAAATGGTAACGTACCGTTAATGAATTTATTAACCGCAATTTCATCTAATGCAGTAATAATTAAGCCAAAAGTAGTATCTGCATATCCATCAAAAAATAATTTTGTTAACTTTAAAGCTGGTCATTTATTTTCATCAATCTTACCAAAGGTTAAAGTTAAGTCATTAAAGTCTAAGGCTTTGATTAAAGCATTATTAACGTTAAATTGATTTAATGCCAATTGAATTGGAAGTAACATGCTTGGTAATGCTTCGTACATCACAGTAGCATTATTGTTTAAAGTCGCAAAAGCGTGCACAATACTTTGTGGATGATATACAGCAGTTACTTTCGCATGGTCAAATAATCAATAAGCTTCGATTATTTCAAAGGCTTTATTCATTAAGGTTGCACAATCAATGGAGATTTTTTGTCCCATTTTCCAAGTGGGATGATTACATGCTTCTTGCACTGTAACATCACTTAATTGGTCATTTGGAACATTATAGAATGGTCCACCAGAACAAGTGATGTACATTTTGCTAATGTTTTGTGGTTCGTATTTATCAACTAATGCTTTTAGGCAAGCATGTTCACTATCAATTGGTCAAATTTTACCATTAGTTTCTTTAACTCTTTGCATTAACAAATTACCCGCACAAACAAGACTTTCCTTATTTGCAAGTAATAATTCAATGTTGTTATTAATGGCCATGAAACTAATTGGAATGCCTGCTAAACCACCTAAAGCATTAATAATTAAATCAGGATGTTCTTTTTTAATTAATTGTTCATATGAATCGACCGTGTTTAAACTAGAATCAAGAGGAGAATAAACACTAGCAATGGTTGGATTATTATTAATAATTTCTTGCATTAATTTAGCATTCTTGCCAAATGATGCACCAACCACCGCAATTGATTCATGCATACTGGATATTACTTGTAAGCATTGGGTACCAATGGAACCAGTAATACCAAAAATTACAACTTTTTTCATTGCTAGTTTTCCGTGTAAAATGCGATATTTTAAGGATGAATTTGCTCTGATTAAAGTAATGGCACCAATATATAAGTTAAACAGAATAAAAAAGATGACATAAATAATGCCTCCGGCATTAATATGAGCAATGTTTCCACTAAATCAATAAAAAGTAAATGAACTATTAACATCATAAAAATTAGGACAAATAGTAGCTCAAAAAACACCGTAGAAAATAATCATGAAGCAAAGGAATTGATTTAAATATGGATTATCAATTAAGATTCTTAATCCATATAATTTAATTAAATATAACGAAGTAATGATTTTACTAAATCATTCATATAGTAATAATAAAGTAAGAATAGAAATAAAGATAGTAGCAGTTATAGCAAACGGGTTAAAGGTATATAACACCATTTGTAAAGCATTGTTAAAATAATAAACATTTGTTTGACTATAAATGACTACGTTCGCAAATTCATCATTAACTTTACCACTATATAACACTGCAACTAATACAAAGATAAAACTAACAATTAAGCAAAATAAAAACAAATAATTTGTCCACTGGATTTGGTGAATTTGCTTTTTGGTTTGATTGTGCCTTATTTTTAGCATATTAATTACTTATTAATTAAGAAATGAGCGATATCTTGATTGCACATCAAGTATTTACGACCTTCAATATAAAGCTTACCAGCGTTTTGCACTGCTTGTTCACTACCAAGTTGTTTAAGATCGGCAAACTTCATGATTTCAGCTTTAATAAATCCAGCAATGAAATCAGTGTGAATTAATCCCGCACATTCTTGAGCATCCATCCCTTGTTTAAATAATCAAGATCGTACTTCATCTTTACCAACTGTATAGAATGTTCAATAGTGTAATACCTCATAAGTAGTAGCAACAATCCGGTTTAATCCACTTTCATATTTTTCGGGGTGATCAAGAATAATCATGCGTTCTTCTTCTTGCAATTTGGATAATTCTAGTTCATAGCGACAAGAAATTGGAATCACTTTAGCATTTGGTTGATTCTTAGTAAGATAATCTTTTAGCAATTGATAATTCTTGTTTAATTCTGGTGCTTCCAAATCACTGTCATTAACATTTGCTACGTAGAACATTGGTTTCATGGTTAGTAAATTGTAAGTTTTAAGAATTGGCATTTCTTGTTCAGTGTAAGGAATTGAACTAGCAAATTTTTCTTGGTCTAAAACTCCTTTAATCTTTTTGCAAAGTTCATATTCTAATTTAGCCGATTTATCGTGTTCAGCTTTTTTAGCAATCTTGCTAATTCTTAGATTCATTAATTCAAGGTCAGCATAAACAAGTTCCAAATTAATTACTTGGACATCAGTAATTGGATCAGCCCCTGTGCGTAAAATACCGGGGTCATCAAAACATCGCACTACTTCACAAATTGCATCAACATCCTTGATGTTTTGTAAGAACTTGTTACCAAGTCCTTCTCCTTTACTTGCTCCTTTAATTAAACCCGCAATATCAATGAATTTACATTGGGAGAAAATTGTGCGTTTTGGTTTATACAAATCAGAAAGAAAAACTAAATCTTTATCATAATAGTCAACAATTCCAACATTTGGTTCAATAGTAGTGAAGGCATAATTACTAATTTCCGCTTGGACATTGGTAATTGCACTAAATAAAGTTGATTTGCCAACATTGGGTAAACCAACAATTCCGGTTGAAAATCCCATCTTAATTTACTCCATAGCATTTAAAAAGAATTAATTTATCAATAATAGTTTGCTTAACTGCTAACATGCCATATCCAATGATTTTACGAGGATCATACCCTTTCTTAGCAACATCTAAATCCTTTTGGTCAGTAAAGTATTGACGTAATGCTTTTTGGAAGGCAAGTTGACATTCTGTATTAATATTAATTTTACAAATTCCTAAATTAATTGCTTTAGTAATTTGCATATTATCAATTCCAGTTCCTCCATGCAATACCAATGGCAAAAATGGTAATGTTTGGTGAATCTTTGCTAATAATTCAAAATTCAATCCTTGTCAATTAGTTGGATAAATACCATGAATATTACCAATTCCCACTGCTAATGAATTAGGAATTAATTGAGCAAATTGCTTGCATTCTTCAATGTCAGCTAATTCCCCATTCTTTTGGTCAGCTCCGATTTTACCTAGTTCAAGTTCTACGCTTACATTTTTAGTTTTGCATAGTTTAATCACTGCTTGACTTTTAGCAAAATTTTCACTAAAAGGTAATTTACTACCATCAAACATCACGGATGTAAATCCAGCATCAATTGCCTTTAAGCAATCATCATAACTACCATGGTCTAGATGAATAACAATTGGAATATTATTGTTATTTATTTCAGCACTAAGATCGTAGCACATATCAACGCAGCATTTAAAACCCCCCATGTATTTAATAGCATTAGGAGAAAATCCAATCATGATTGGAGTTTTAGTTTCATTTGCTACTTCAATGATGGTTTTAATTCATTCAAGATTATTGGCGTTAATATGAGCGATTGCATAATTGTGAATCAAAGCATCTTGTAATAATTTATCAGCGTTGGTAATCGCTGATTTTTTGGTTTGATTCATTATTCGTTATTATCTCCGCTATCGTTATTTTCGTCATCACTAAAAGTGCTGTCGTCTTGATCTTTGCTATCAGCATCAAAGTTGTCACTGTCATTATCAGTTTCAGGACCATATTCAGCATTGTTTTCACTATCTTCAGCATATTCAGGATTGTCTTCAATGCTTTCAGTGATTTCTTCGTTGCTTTCATCAACTTCTGGTTCATCAAATTCAACCTTTGAATACTTAGAGTTCATTACTTTGTTGAATTCTTCCACTGTTGCATATTCCCGCAATCTTAATTTTTCTGAACTAATAATAATGAACCGGGGATCTTGTTGAATGCTAACAAAAAAATCAACGTATGATTCAGGATTGCTAGTAAGATCTTTATATTTTTTCTTTAAAGCATCCCAAATTTCGCTAAAACTAAAGATTTTTTGTTTATATTTAGCTTGAGCTAACATGTAAGCTAAATCTACTAATTTAGGTTGATTAGTATCAACACTAGTAATTGGTTTTTTTTCAGTTTTTGGTTTGGTTGTACTCATAATTCATCCTTCATATCTTTTGATTTAAATTTAAATATTATTTTATATGTATGTAGTTCGTTATAACTTACTTTTGCTAATTAATAAGAAAGAACTACCACTGCCATTTAAATAAACAAAATAAGTTGGATAATTTTTAACTAAAGTTTGGTAAATATTAGCAAGTTCTTTATTAGCAGCAAAAGCACTTAATAATAAATTATTTTGCAACAAATTTCAAGTTTTATTTTGAATAATTTGCACACAATCGTTATAGGAATAAAAAATAGGTTGGAAATTAGAAATTTGATCAAAATTAGTAAACACTTGTTTAGTACTTGTAGCTGTGTTTGGTAAAGCAAGCAAATAATTTAACGAAAAATCAGGTAATTTTATTACTTTATTGCCATATTCATAAACATATGCTTGTTGATATTGGGATAGAAAAAAGCACACATCACTTCCAACATTTAAAGCTAAATCGAGTTTTAATTCTTCAGTTAATGCTAAATTATTGCTTTGCAATAAATAATTAAGCACGCATGCACAATCACTGCTTTCTCCCCCTAAACCAGCTCCAATTGGAATATGCTTAAAAACAGTAATTTGATAATTAATAATTAAAGTTGAAAAGTGTTTTTTTAATCAATCTATTCCAGTGCTTATACTATCATTAGCAATTTTTATTAATTGCTTATTTTGATAATAATTAATAGCAAAGCTAGGGGAATTTTCAATAATAATTTCATCATAATGCATTAAATCTAAGCACATGATGCTTTGCAACTGGTGCTTTGATTGATTACTTGTTTTAGCAAAAACATTAAGTAATAAATTGACTTTTGCAAACGCTTTAATGATTTGCTTCATAAATTTTATAAAGAGCAATAAATTGTAAATAACTTAATTCTTGGGCTCTAATTTTACTAGATTCTTCAATTTGTAAATAATTACAAAGAAGTTTAATCATTTCTTTACTGCAAAAAGTTTTTAAGTTATTAATTAAAGTTTTACGCCGCATTAAAAAGCATTTGCTTACAAAAGATCAGTAACGTTCATGGTTTAAATCAGTATTTAATTCACTATCATTTTTTTGCAAATCAACTAAGGTTGATGAAACTTTTGGACTAGGGTAAAAGCAGCTAGGATTTACGTTAAATAACAAATCAATCTTTAAAAAAGTTTGCACGTAAATACTAAAAGCTCCATAGTCACTACTGTTTTCAAACGCACTGATTTTTGCTGCTACTTCTTGTTGCATTAAAAAGATGCAATGATTATTTTTTCATTCATCAATAAAGTGCCTAATCATAGCACTAGTAATACTGTATGGAGTATTACTGTAAATTAATGTATTTTCTTTTAGTAATTCATTAAATGAAGGTTCGAGACAATCTTGATGCAAAATAGTTAAATTAGCTAAATTTAAGCTCTTTAAATACTTAACTAATTTTGAATCTACTTCCACGCAAGTTAAGTGATAATTAGCACATAACTCTTTAGTTAATGCCCCCATACCGGGACCGATTTCTAAAAGTGGTGGATTAACAAAAAGAAAAGAACGAACATAGTTAATGATTCGTTCTTTCGTTTTGACATCAATTAAAAAATTTTGCCCTCATTTTTTTGAAAAACTAAATTGATCTAAAAATTGTTTTTCATCCATTGTTAATAAGTAGAAGGTGATTATTAGAAATCCAGACCCAACTTCTTCCGTTTGACGACATCGGACTTTTGAGTGTGACGTCGTTTCATAACAAAGTAGTGAACGATTAATGCTTGAATAATTGAGAAAATAGCGTTAATTACTCAGTAAATTGCAACCCCAGATGGTAGGAAAATTGCAAAAATAACGGATAGAATTGGTAAACCTCAAGTCATTGCGGCTTGAAGACCACCAGATTTCTTCTTAGCATTAATTTCAGCTAAGATTTGAGTCCGGTTATATCCTCCTTGTAATTTCCGCCGTTTGGTTAACATTTGCGGTAAAACTTGGGAAATAATCATAATTGGAATTACGATTAATAGAAGGATTAAATATAATCATCCATTTTCGGTAAAGTATTGGAAAATTTGGTTATAAGGGGAGTCAGATAGGTTTCAAATATTAAATAAAGTAGTATATTTAAATGGTCTTAAGATGGTAACAACCCGATAAATAATTAAGAATACCGGTAACGTAATGATCATTTGTTCGACCATTACCCCTTGTTTTACATTATTCTTTTTGTAAACTTGGGAGATTTCTTGTTGCTGCATCTGTCTGGACTGCGAGTCTTTGGCACCTTTATATTTTTCCTTAATCGCAGTTATTTGCGAGTTCAGTTCCTGAATCTTTTCGGTCATGATTGCACTCCGAACCGAGACAACAATCGATATGAGCCGAATTAATGCCAGTAGGACGATAATTGCTAATAAAGCGTTACATCCACCTCAGGAGAATCGTAATCCTCACATGATGAGAATAACTAACGCACATCCTGGATAAACAAAGTATCCATAGAATGGTCCATAAGCATTCGTTCAATTTCCTAACGTAATCGCAGTATACGTACCCGTCCCGATATAGACGGCTTGATATTGATAAGCACCTGCTCCTGCAAATTGTGCAGTTGCTGGAAGACCAAATTCAAAACCTTGACCGATATTCGTTGATTCAAGAATAGCTGGTTGGGCATATAGGGAAACACAACCCCATAGTCCTAACACAATCATGAACAAGTAGATTGCTATTTTGACAAACCGTCAAATTAGTTTGGCGACCTTTTTGGTCATGATGATCTGCTTGTTCTTGCCTTGTTCATCCGATCAAAAGGCTGAAACAATTGACTTCTCGATGTTTTTATTTCTTCACAACATTATTTTTAATATTGATTAAACGTCGTTCAGATAGTTTTTGTAAAAAAGTATCTTGTAATAACTTATAGTTTGATACATCAAATTCCTTTTTGGGTATGACTACTAGGTCAAAACCATGGGTTAATAGAAAGTTGTTTTGATAGAATCAACTACGAATTTGACGTTTGATAAAATTTCTTACTACTGATAACTTACTAACCTTTTTACTTACTGAAATTCCTAATCGGACACTTCGTTCATGGTTATCAAGTAAGTAAAGTGTGTAGTACTTCGTATTTATTCTTACACCAGTTTTAATGCATTTGGTGAAGTTTTCACTTTTACGAAGATGAAGAAAATCAGCCATTATTTTTTATCTGAAACAGTTAAATTATAGCGACCTTTTAGTCTCCTTCTATAAATTACATTTCTACCGCCGTGGGTACTCATTCGAGCACGAAAACCGTGAACCATCGCACGTCTTCGTTTTTTAGGTTGATATGTTCTTTTCATATTAATAAAAGACCCTCTTGAAAAATTCAAAATATATAATATTATATATTAGCAATGCCAAATATAGAACAAATTAGATACGATTTAAAATCGTTGTGAATTAATTCACTAAAAAATTTGCAATACCTCAAAATTCCTAAACAATTATTTTTCAATTTAATTAAAAATGTTTCGCCAGTTAAGTTGGAGAACAATATTTTGTATTTACATTGTTCAAATACAGTGTTAGCTCATGCAATTGATGAATTTCGGGATGCAATTTTAAATGAATTAAGAAAAAACGAAAATTTAACAAAATTACAAAGTTTATTTATCGACAATAATAAAGTCGATAAACCAAGTACACAAAATGTCGATAACTCAAAAGCAGAAATTGAATATGCATGACGATATTTTGAAAATGATGAAGCAATAAAATTAATAAAAAATTTTGTTAATGGTAGTGATCAAACCTTATTTATTTACGGCCAAAAAAACGCTGGAAAAAGTTTTTTACTCGATAGAATTTTAGAATATCTCCGGATAAATTGCAAAAAAGTTGCGGAAAAATTTAATAGTAGCACAATAAATTACATTGATTCAAATAAAGAGCCAATGTATATTTTGATTGATAATATTGAAGATTTTTCTGAACAAAAAATTTCCTTTGTCTTTGAACTTATTTTGCACAGTAAGAAAAATAAATTTATCATTACTTGTCACTCTTTACCTAACAAACTTATCGACCAATTTATTGTTCATAAGAAATACTATAAGACCATAAATTTAATTCCAATAAATCGAATAACTATCGACAAAATTTTAAAAAACAACATTAAATTTGCTGTTTATCCAGAAGCTTATACATTAATGATTGATTTTTTATTAAATGATCCTAAATCAATTGATACATTATTAAGTGCAATTGAGTTGTTTTATCAACAAAATAACCAAAAAGTTATTAGTAAATCAGATATCGACATGTTATTGCAAATTTTAAATATCGACTTAACGACAAAAAAAGTCGATAAGTTAATAAAAGAAATTGCCAATAAGTTAAATGTTAGCATTGAAGCAATTCGATCAGAAAATCGTAGTAAAAAGTATGTAACTGCTAGAAGTATCGTTGCTTATATACTTAGAAAGAAGAAAAACATGACTTTAACGGAAATTGGTAAGTATTTAAACCGTTCTAGTCATTCGACAATTATTAATTTAATTAACTTTTATGAACAAAAATTGGTCGATAATGTCGATATCTCTAACATTGTTGACAAGGTTGATATATCTAATATATAGATATATAAATATATATAATAAAAATAAGAAATTTAATTAATTAAATATGGTAATCAAAACTAAAGAACTTGTCCAAGTTTTAAATAAGATTTCTTACATTAATCCTAATCTAGCAAAACTTGAAACAAAAAATAAAAAACTATATATTCGAACTTTTAATAATTATGCAAAAGTCCAATGTGAAATTGATTTAAAAAAGAATTTAGATGAATTTAATATCTTGATTAACTTAAAAATTTTAAGTTCATTAATATCAAAAATTAATCAAGATGAAATTAACATTGTCCAAGAATCAGGAAAACTAACAATTTCCTATGATCGTTCCAACTACAACTTAAATGCAATGGCAGAAGAAAACTTTCCTGATTTTAGTTTAGTTGTTGATAAATCATTTGTCAACACCAATCTTACATTAGCCCAACTAGGTGATATTGCTCGTTATGTGTTAGGATATGCAACTGATGGGGTTGGTGATGGAAATAAATTATCAGCTACCGACTGTATTAGTATTGCTACTAAAAATAAAGCATTATACGCTGAAGCAACTGATATCAAGCGTTTAGCAATTTTAAAAATTAATGACCAAATAAAAGAAAACTTAAATTTATTAATTTACAACAAGACTTTTTCACAATTGATTCATTTATTAAATGCTAATAAAAATGTCCAAGTATTTTCTAATACTAAAAATTTATTAGTTCAAACTGATAATTGCATCATTGAAATTGACTTAATTGCTCAAAACTTCCCAGATTTAGTTAATGCAGTCAAAGATCAAGAAGAAAATGTCGTTGAAATCGACGTTAAAACGCTTATAGATCGCCTAGAAACGGGAAATTCAATTCTTGGTACTTCTAGCTTCCCAATCGTAAATTTTGGCTTTAAATCGAAAGATTTGCTACTTTCGTTCAAAAACTCAGAACAAGGAAATGCTTGTGAAAACATTGATTACAAGAAAATCAAAGGGGAAATGCCAGATTTTTCCATCAATATCAACTACATGTTAACTGCATTGAAGAATATTGCCTCGAAGACTGCGAAGCTTTCCATCAAAGATAACCTTTCTCCGCTCTTTGTTTACGATTTAAGCAATCAAAATTTGTTACAAGTAATATTACCCTCCAAGAACATTTATTAGCGTTATACGTGAAAAGAACGCGTATTTTTGCACAAAAATGGAAGATTATACCATATATATGGTATAATTTTTATATTATCAAAGGAGTTGATCACATTGTTAGACGATAAGAACAATAAGATGCAGGATGCACCTGCTTTGCAAAAAAATGCAAGCGATGTTAATCAATCTTGCCAACTAAATATAAATAACCAAGAACAAGATTCCCCAAGTTCAAGTCCACAAAATGAATATACTGGGGAATCTATTCTTCATTTAAAAGGGCTTGACCCAGTTCGCAAAACCCCGGGAATGTACATTAAAGACACTGGCTTTGAAGGACTTCACCAAATGGTGAATGAAATTGTTGAAAATTCAATTGATGAAGTTACTGCTGGATATGCAACATACATCAAGGTAACCTTGCACCAAGATGGCAGTGTTGAAGTTGAAGATGATGGTCGCGGAATTCCAGTTGACAATGCCCAAGGAACTGATATTCCTGCCGTCCAAGCAATTTTTACTGACTTAAACTGTGGCGGTAAATTCAATAATAAGTCTTATGCTACTAGTGGGGGATTACATGGAGTTGGATCTAGTGTAGTTAATGCTTTATCAGAATACCTTGAAGTATGAGTTAAACGAAATGGACACATTTATTACATTAAATTCATCAATGGTGATAAAGAAATTACCCCTTTAAAGATTGTTGGAAATGCCGAAGGAACTGGTACTCGCATTATTTTTAAACCTGATCATAATTACATGGAAAACGTCCCATTTAGTCACGACCGGATTTCAGCTCGTTTAAAACAACTTGCATTTTTAAACAAAGGATTAAAAATTACTTTCATTGATGAAAATCCAAAACCAAAGCAAACTTTTAAAGACGCCTCCTCCGAAGAATTCCAAAATGCAACTGAATCAACTATAGTTGAAGAAAATGATAATCATCAAGAAAATAACGACACTAATAACCAACCAAATTCAAATTCTATTAGTACATGGCCAGTTGAAGAATGGCAATTTAATGGTGGTATTCAAGAATACGTTGGTGATTTAATTCGCAATGAAAACCCAATTGGGCAAGTAATTTACATCAACGAAAAAGTTGAAGATAATTACGATCGTAAAAGTCATGATAAAGAAAATAACGTTATTGTCGAATTAGCATTTGCTTACTGTGAAGAAGAAAAACATGCTTCTATTTTTACGTTCTGCAACAACATTTTTACTTCGGATGGTGGTACGCACTTAGATGGTTTTAAAGATGCTTTAAAAGGTACGTTGCGGCATTATAATGAAGAACACCATGTCTACAAAAACGAAAAAGAAGGCTTAAAGCTCAATAATGACGATGTTGTTTCAGGTTTATCAGCTATTTTGTCACTAAAAGCTAGTGACCCAATGTTTGATAGTCAAGCTAAACGAAAAGTATCAAACCCAGGTTTTAGACGGATTGTTAACGAAATTGTTAGTGAAAAGTTTGAAAAATATTTAGTTGAAAATCCCGAATTAGCAAAGAAAATCGTTGAAAAAGTTTATTCGAATGCGATGGCTCGCAAAAAAGCGGAAGATGCTTTTAATGCTGCCAAAAGAAAAAGTGTGCTTGGTAATAACTCTTTACCGGGTAAACTTGCTGATTGTTCCACCAGTGATACTTCGATTTCGGAATTATATCTAGTCGAAGGTGATAGTGCGGGAGGAAGTGCTAAATTAGGCCGGGACCGTGAATATCAAGCTATTTTACCGCTTCGTGGTAAGATTATGAACGTAGAAAAGACCAATGATGAAAGTGCTTATAACAGTGAAGTTATCCAAAACATGATTATTGCCATTGGTACTGGTGTTAAAGAACAATTTGATTTAACAAAATTACGATATGACAAGATTATTATCATGACCGATGCGGATGTTGATGGGGCACATATTCAAATCTTGTTATTGACGTTCTTTTATAACTACATGCGGCCATTAATTGAATATGGACATGTTTATGTTGCTCAACCGCCTTTATACAAAGCATCGTGGGGCAAAAATAATAAGTATTTTTACAAAGATGAAGAACTTGATGCTTGAAAAAATGACATTGGTAAAAATGTTCACTATTCAATTCAACGATACAAAGGTTTAGGGGAAATGAACCCAGAACAATTGTGAGAAACTACCATGGATCCTGAACAACGGATGATGAAAAAAATCAGCATTGTTGACGCCGAAAAAGCAGACCGTGACTTTAACTTGTTGATGGGTGAAGACGTGCAACCCCGCCGGGATTACATCATTGAAAATGCGACTTTTGTTAAAAATATTGATGCTTAATTAATTACTAACAAAATCAAAGGATGATGAATATGAAAAACGAAGAAAAAGAAAAAACGATTGCTGAAATTAAGGATAAGCTTTCCAAGTCGCAAGTAACTGATGAAGAAATTGGTAGTGAATTGCAACGTTCATTCATGGAATATGCCATGAGTGTAATTGTAGCGCGTGCGTTACCTGATATCAAAGATGGTTTTAAGCCAGTGCACCGCCGAATTATTTTTGCTGCTCATAAACTAGGTATGAAGCAAAATACTCCATACAAAAAATCAGCTCGGTTAGTTGGAGAAGTAATCGGGAAATATCACCCTCATGGTGATACTGCTGTTTATGAAACAATTGTTCGGATGGCTCAAGACTTTTCCATGCGGTATACTTTGATTGACGGTCATGGTAATTTTGGTTCCATCGATGGGGATGGAGCAGCTGCCATGCGGTATACCGAAGTTCGTTTAACAAAAATCTGTGAAGAATTTTTGAGAGATATCGACAATGAAGTAGTTCCTTTTGTTGATAACTATGATGGTACGGAACAAGAACCAGTAATTTTACCAGCTTTACTACCAAGTCTTTTAATGAACGGTAGTAGTGGAATTGCAGTAGGAATGTCAACGAACATTCCTACTCATAATTTGGGAGAATTGCTTGATGCTTCAATCGCTTTAATTAAAAATCCTGATTTAACTCCTAACGATTTAATGCAATACATTCCGGGTCCTGATTTTCCTACAGGTGCTTATATTATTGGCACTGGTGGTATTCGTGATTATTTCAACACGGGTAAGGGACGGATTATTGTTCGCTCCAAAGCTGAAATTATCCAAAAAGGTGATCGCAGCTATATTCAAGTATCCGAAATCCCTTACATGATTAATAAAGCGGAATTAGTATCCAAGATTGCTGAATTAGTCCGGGATAAAAAGATTGAAGGCATTAGTGATATCAAAGATGAATCAAACCGGAACGGCATTCGGATTATTATTGAATTAAAACGGGATGTGGTACCAGAAGTTATTCTTAACCAACTATATAAAAATAGTGATTTGCAAACTTCCATTACAGTGAACATGCTTGGCTTGTACGAAGGAGCACCTCAAATTAAAAACATGAAGGAAATGCTCCAAATTTATGCTGATTTCCAACAAACAATTGTCCGACGGAGACTGGAATTTCAATTAAAACAAGCTAAAGAACGAGCACATATTCTTGAAGGATTAGCAATTGCATTAGATCACATTGATGAAGTAATTGCTACCATTAAACAATCACCAGATACGAATACTGCTAAAACAAACTTGATGACAAAATTTAATTTAAGTGAAATTCAAGCTCAAGCTATTTTGGCAATGAAGTTGCAAACTTTAACTGGATTAGAAAAGCAAAAAATCTTAGACGAATTAAGCAAACTTCACGAATTAATTGCTGATATTACGGCAAAATTAGCGGATCCAGAAAAGATTAAAGCAGTCGTTGTTGACCAAATTACAGATTTAAAGAATAAGTATAATGATGCTCGCAAGAGCACAATTTTAGCTGATGCAGTGGCAAATATTTCTGATGAATCATTAATTCCCCAACAAGATGTCATTATTTCTCTAAGTCAAAATGGTTATTTAAAACGATTACCTGCTGATACATATAAAGTACAAAATCGGGGCGGAGTAGGGGTTATTGGTGTTACCATTCACGATGATGATGACATCCGTAAAATCATTTACACCAATACCCACGTGGACTTATTGTTTTTTACTAACAAAGGAAAAGTGTATAAAACCCGAGCATACCAAATTGCTGAAGGTAGTAGAACTTCCAAAGGTCAACCAGCTCAAAATTACATTGATATTGAAAAACCAGATGCTAATACCAAAACAAATGAATTAGTATTAGACTTATTGCCAATTAAAGACTACAACGAAAATGATTACATTATTCTTACCACTAAGAAGGGTGTCATTAAGAAAACGAAATTAAGTGAATTTGAATCAATTCATAAAAACGGCAAAATTGCAATTTCCTTGCGTGATGACGATGAATTATTATCAGCCGTCATAACTAATGGTCAAAAAGAAGTGTTATTAAGTTCCAGTAATGGTTATGCTGTGCGGTTTAATGAAAATGACATTCGTCCTATGGGTCGGAATGCTTCAGGAGTAAGAGGAATGCGATTAGGTAATAATTGCACCATGATTGCATGTAATAGTGCAACTCCTGATGATAACGTTTTAGTCATTAGTGAAAACGGTTTAGGTAAGATTTCGCAATTAAAAGATTACCGGTTAACTCGTCGCGGTGGTAAAGGAGTCAAAACGATTAAGATTAACGACAAAACTGGTAATTTAATTAACAGTTTAATTGTTAAAGGCACGGAAGACCTTTTACTATTAACTTCGGCGGGCAAGATTACTCGTATTTCACTAGCAAACTTAAAGATTTTAGGTCGCAATACTTCGGGAGTTAAATTAATCCAAGTTGATAATAACAAAGATAAAGTTGTATCCGCAGTAGTAATTAGTTAATTATTGATTAACTTAGTTTAATGTTTCATTATGATTGATAAGAAAAAAATATTGATTATCATTCCTGCTTATAACGAACAAGATAACATCTTGCTAACTATTAAAGAATTAAAACAAAGCAGTGCAAAAGATCTTGATTACATCGTTATTAACGATGGAAGTAAAGATGATACTTTACAAGTATTGCAAGATAATCAAATTAATCATTTATCGTACGAACAAAATGGGGGTTTAAGTCATGCTGTTCGCGTGGGGATGACTTATGCCCTGGAACACGGTTATGATTATTGCATTCAAATTGATGCTGATAATCAGCATGACCCAGCATATATTAATGACTTTGTAAACGCTGCTAATAATCCAAATTGCATTATTGTAGGTAATCGTTATCAAAATAACAAACGGGGCATGTCATTAAAAGCACTTGCTCAATGGTACATTTCCTTGTGCTTTAACATTAAAACGCACCAACACATGTTAGACCCCACCAACGGAATGCGTTTATATGGCAAAGATTTTATGCAATATTATGTTAAGAATCCGAATTTGATGGTGGAACCATCAACCATTGCTTATTTAATAAAAAAATATCATTTAAATTTAATCCAAGTGCATAATATTATTCGTAATCGTGAAAATGGTCAAAGTATGTACAATAAACGGTGAAAACAATTAAAATACATTCTCCGTGAAACGAATCGGATGTTATCAGTAACTGATAACTGAACTAGAAAATAAAGAGGTAAAACATGAATTTATTAATTATTGGGGGAGCAGGTTATATTGGTAGTAATGTTGTTTGATTATTTAAACAACTAGACCCAAATATTAACATGCTTATTTTGGATAATTTCTCCACTGGCACCAAACAAGCATTAGTCCCAGGAGTTGATTGAGTAGAAGCAGACGTGCGAAATTTAGATCAACTAGAAAGCATCTTTCAATTTCGTCAATTTGACGCAGTGCTTGATTTTAGTGCTTTAACGGTTGTAAGTGAATCAACTTTATACCCATTATCATATTATGAAGATAACTTTATTGGTACTTATAACATTGTTAAATGTGTCAAGAAATACCATGTTCCTAATTTAATGTTTTCGTCAACTGCTGCTGTATATGGTAATCCAGTGCATTTGCCAGTTAGTGAACAAGATCCTAAAAATCCAATTAATCCGTATGGATGCACAAAATTATGTAGTGAAATGTTAATTAAAGATGCGGCAAAAGCTTATGATTTTAACTACATGATTTTTCGTTACTTTAATGTTGCAGGTGCAAACGATAATTACCAATATGGCTTTTATCGTAAAAACCCATCCTTGTTAATTCCTGCATTAAACAATGCAATTTTAGCTAACAAGGTAATTCATGTTTACGGGGATGATTATCCAACAAAGGATGGAACTTGCATTCGCGACTACATTCACGTGGTTGACCTCGCAAATGCTCACTGATTGGGATTAAATTGATTAATTGCTAACAAAAAATCCAACATTATCAATTTAGGTTCTGGAAATGGTTTTAGTGTTAAAGAAGTGCTTGATTGTGCAATTAAATTAAATTATGCTCCAATCAAATATGACATTGAACCCGCTCGACCTGGTGACCCTGCTATTTTAATTACTGATAATAACAAAGCTAAAGAAGTATTAGGTTGAATTCCCCAAAAGAAATTAGCTGATATGATTTATTCTGATTGAGAATTTCGAAAATCACATTTACAAGCAATTAATAATGAAACAAAGAAGGAACAAAAATTATGTTAAAGTATCCACCATTTATTAGCATTGAAGGGGTTGATAAAGCGGGTAAAACCACTTTAATCAATTTGTTGAATAAATACCAAAACTTAATTGAATGAAATGGCAAAAAGGTTATTTTTACCCGCGAACCAGGGGGTATTGATAATCCCAAAGCAGAAAAACTTCGTACCTTTATTTTAAGTAACGAATTTGATGTAATTACGCAAGCATACTTATTTGCTGCAAGTCGTAACGAACACGTTATTTACACAATTCGTCCTAACTTAATGCTAGGCAACATCGTCATTACTGATCGTTATATTGACTCTAGTTATGTTTATCAAGGATTAATTGGGGGTCTTGGCATTGAAGCAATTAACGCAATTAATAAATATGCATTACACGACATCATGCCAGTAATTACGATTGTTCTTGTCATTTCTCCTGCCGAAAGTGTAAGGCGGTTAAAAGAAATTACTAATCCAAAGGAAATTAATGTCTTTGATGAAAAAGTTTATTTACGTAATGCTGATAAAATTCATGATGCGTACATTAAACTAAGAGAATTGTTTCCTGATCGCGTCCATCTAATTGATGGCACGGAAGATCCTAAGCAAATATTACAAAACGTTATTCAAATAATTAACGATTACATTCATAATCATGAATAATTATTTGTATTTTTACAATAATTTTTGTGATCTTAATACAGTTATTCACACCAAAATTGATCAATTAGCAAACAATCGTTTATTTACGATTTTTACTTATGATTTAAACGAGCAATTAACTAAAGAAAAAATTATTAATCTTCAAAATTTATTTACAGTCGTTAATCACCCTGTGTATTTTTTGGTGATTAATAATTTTGAATTATTGAATAAAGAAATCGTTAATTCATTACTGTTGTTCTTGGAAGAAAATAACGAAAATATTTACTGTATTTTTACTAGTAAATATCCTAATTTAGTACTTGATACCATCAAAAGTCGGTGTGATGTTTCGTTTTTACCATTTGCTAATAAGACTTTTGATGATTTGCTAAAAGAACTAGCAATTAAAGATAATTTAATCAAGCAAATCTTAAAGGATAATTTTTTTAGCAAGGAAGAGATGGTAAATTTTGTGCAAAGTGATTTGCCATCATTCATGGAAATGGTCTATTTGCTGTTAAATAATGAATTTGATAAATTAAATACTATTCTTAATTACTTTAGCATCAGTGCTTACGGACAAGCAAACGATAAAATGCTTACTAGTACTAAAAACTATGCCTATAAATTATTTATTTGTTACTTGCAGTATTTTGCTTTGTTATTAAAACAAAAGAATGCACTAAGATATGCGATGCAAATTGATCAATTGATTTTAAATACTGCAAATACCAGTAATTTATTATTATGTTTTAATAATTTGTTGGGGGTAATTTTACAATGAAAACAATTACCGCATTAGCCACCGCGGAAGGAATTTGTGCCATTCACATTATTCGTTTATCAGGTCCTGATACTTACAGAATTCTTAACGAAATATGTGCTAGTAAAATAACAAAAGAACCAAATACAATTCAACATACGCAAATCAAAGATGATAATCAAGTTGTGGATGATGTCTTACTCATGAAATTTGTTGCTCCAAAATCATTTACTGGGGAAGACTTAGTTGAAATTAATTGTCATGGTAGTGATTTGATTGCGGATAAGATTATTGCTTTATTGTTAAAGCACGGAGCAGTAATTGCAAAAAATGGGGAATTTTCTCAACGAGCGTTACTTAATAACAAAATGAATTCCATTCAATTATTTGCCATGAATAATTTGATTAAAAGTACGAATGATTGCTCAATGAAATATTCTTTAGATACACTGCTTAATAAAGAAGTTAAAGCTCTTAATAAATACGAACAAGAATTATTTGTGTTAATTGGTCGCATGGAAGTATTAATTGATTATCCTGAATTTAATGATGATGACCAAGAACCAATTACTACGAAATACTTAATTGATTATTTTGATCATTTTATTAAGTTAATGCAATCATTAATTCATGATGCTAAATTAATCTTGCCTTATTACCAAGGAATTAAGATCGCAATTGTAGGCGTTGCTAATGCTGGTAAGTCTTCACTTTTAAATAAGATTTTAAAAGCTAACAAAGCCATTGTATCGAATATTCCTGGTACAACCAGAGATGTTGTTGAAGACTATATTAACTATAATAACCAAGTGTGAAAATTACAAGACACGGCAGGGATTAGGCAAACTACTGACTTAATTGAAAACATGGGAATTGATAAGACTATTGATACAATTAAGAAAGCTAATTTTATTTTGTTTATTGTTGATGGATCAACCAATGCTAATTTGCAAGATGAACAAATTATTTATAACCAAATTAAAAATTATCCCCATTTGATTGTGGTAAATAAGAATGACCTGCCAATTAAAACAAGTTGAAAAGGTATTTCCATTAATACTAATGATGATTCGTATCAAGAAGTTTTAAGCAAACTAAGTGAACAATTAAATTTATTAAAACCAACTAATTTAATTAATCAATATACTTTGCAAGACCAATACCAATTAGCCATTGCTATTAATTTAGAAAAAGAATTAACCATTGTTAAAGAAGCATTAGAAAGCGGTTTTAGTTTTGATTTGATTATTGACCGCTTACATGGTATTTTAAAGATGTTTCAAGAATTAATTGGTAAAACCAATGACTTAAACTTTATTGATCGCTTATTTGCTAACTTCTGTGTAGGTAAGTAATTAACATTAACTAAAAATATAACAAAAAAGTAAGAGTTTTTAAGCTCTTACTTTTATTATTATTGAAGGATTTTTTTAATGGCTTTTAAATTTGCTTCATTCATTAAATCCTTCATGTATTTTTTTCTAATTACTTTAATTAGTTTTCAATCATATCAAGGAACTTTTGGCTTATCAACTTTAGTATATAAGAAAGCAATAGTTCAAGTTAAAGTAATAATATTGCTAGTAATAGTTGATGCACTTTGAGTTCATAGCACAATTCACATGTTTGGATTGTAAAGTGGATTGAATTGGGCTTGATCTGGGTGCGGAATTGGCATTAATTTATTTTCAGCTACAGCACTAAAAATAAATAGGTATGGAATAATAATTAGCATTGAGCGTAAGACACCAGCACCAGTGGCAGCTAGATAGCGTTTGCTTGATCTAAATAACATGAAAGCACTGTTACCTAAACCTTGGAATGGAAGAATCATTAAAGAGATTCATAAGAATTTTCTTGAGCATTCATATAAATATGCTAATGAATTATTTCCTGCAGCGTAATGAACATTGAAAAGATATAGTACTGCATCGCTTAATGGTTGACAAAAACCAAATAAACCAAGAATGGTGCCCCCAACCACAATGATGAAAATTGTTATTTCAAAGACAATAATGCGTAAGCGATCATAACGTTTAATTCCAAAGTTATAAGACACAATGGAAGTACCAGCATTCATGAACCCACTAATTGTGTTTTGGAATAAGTTCATGATTGGGTAAATTGCCCCAGTAATCGAAATAAAATACAAGCTTCCTAACGCTGGATACAAGATTGCAGTTACTAATGCAATTTGGTGAATTAATAATACTCTCACTACCATAAAGCCAATAATTGAGATTAAGTAAGAAATAGAAATTAATGACATTTGGTTAATGATTTTTCAATTAAACATTACCTTTTGCACTAGTAAGTGTCAAAATGAAATGTAAATTAATCCTTCCTTGCGAAGCATGTGAAAATAAGTCAATAATGGCACCAAACAAGTAATTCAGGAAATAATTGTTGCTACTGCTGCTCCATCCATTCCAATTTGAGCAAAATAGATTAAGCAGAAGTCAAGGAGCATGTTTAATAAAGTATCTAGCAAAAGAATAATTGTAATTACTAATGTGCGACCATGTGCTCGAATGGTATTAGTTAATAAACGTACTACAGTAGAAATTCAAAGACCACATGTCATAATTGAAATAAAGTTTTGAGCTCATGTCACTGAGTAGTTTTTAACTACACCATAATATCTTAAGAATGTGCTTGCAATTATTTCATTATTGTTATTAATATCAAATGTTAATGGTTTAACATTAACTGCATTAACCGGATTATCATAAACAAAAAATTGGTGGTTAGTAATTGTATAAAAAGTAATTTGATTATTTTTTAGCGTGTAATAATAAGTACCTAAACTGTTATGAACTTCACTAGGAGTAATATTCATATCAATTGATCCGTTAACAGTAGCAGGAATCATGCTGTAATTAAGAATGTAAATTAATAGCATTCCTGCAACAGTAACAATAATAGAACAATAGAATTCATTTTGTCAAACTTTTACTTCATTCAAGAAATTTTGCTTACTTAATGCTTGAGCAAATAAAACGTTTCCCCCTGGTAAAATTAAGCCAGTAATAGCAGTAATAATGAACGTTAATGGTGAAACTAGAGAGGATGCTACGCGGACTGTAGCTGCCGTATCATAGAAATGCAAGTGATCAGTATTAGCAATATAATGAATAAATTCCTTTGTTGCCTCACTATTATGTAAAATAAACTCTCTTACTTCGGGAACAGTGATGTGATTAATCAGGTTATTAAATAAATCATTATTTTCTAGAAATAAATGGTAGAAGTCAAACATATTGGTAAGTGGCATTAAGTTAACTAAAAAAACCAGGTCAAGAAACGTAAATAGTGCACTCATGAAGCTAGTGACAAAAGATGGGAATGCCACTCGCATCATTAACCGTCAAACTGGTAATTCTCCGTAAACTTGGGCAGTTGTTAACTTCTTTTTCTTTGGTTTAGAAGTCTTATTAAACATGTTAAAAAATATTAAATTATTTTAACAGTATTTTTTTAAATCAAGCAAAATAATTGAAAGAAAACGATATTAAATGAATTTATCATTTTTACGATTATTTTTTGTTATTTTTAACTTGCTAATTTAGTAATTAAGAAATGAAAAAAGGAAGGATAAAAATCCCTCCTTTTTTATTATGTATTTAAACTAATTAGTAAGCAATATCGTGTTCGGTTAATTTATAAGCAGTTAAATAGTTTTCTAATACCTTGTCAACTAATACTCCAACCTTAATGCCTTTTAATTTTGCAATATATTCATAAGTTTCAAAAATGTAATATGGTTGGTTAACATTGGTTCATTTTTGCAATTTTTTTGGCACTAGATATGGAGCATCAGTTTCCACTAAGATTTTATCTAATGGAATGCTACGAATTGCGTCATCAGTATATACTGCAGTTTTTGGATAAGTAACATTACCAGCAAAGGAAATGTAGCATCCCCGGTTTAACAACGCAATCATTTCTTCTCTACTACCGCTAAAGCAGTGAATTACTACTTGCGTTTTAAAATTAAATTCATCTCAGTGATCAATTAAAGTTTGGTATGCATCTCGGCAGTGTAACATGATTGGTAAATTCTTATTATTAGCATAATTTGCATGTCACTTTAATCAAGCGATTTGTTCGTCGATTGGTGGGAAGTGTTCCATATCCCGTTCGTCTAAACCACATTCACCAATTCCTAAAATTAATTCTTTATTTTCAGCGTAAAACTTATCAAAGATTTTTTCTATTTCATCCATCTTATATGCCCGAATGTCAATTGGGTGAATTGCCATTCATACTTTTGCAATCTTTGTTTCTTTTGCAATTTCAATTGCTCGTTCAACATCTAATGGACAACCTGAGCAAAGATTTAGAAACATGTGGTATTCTTTACAAATTTGGGCATATTTACGTCAGTCATCGTAAAGAGGGCGGCAATTAAGATGGGTGTGATTATCAATAAGGTATGTTTTTCTCATCATTTTGTATATCTCACAACTTATTTGTATTTATTTATATTTTAATTAATTTATATTGCTTTAAAACGTTTTTGTACGTTTTAATAATCATTAATTAATAATAATTAAAATTTTTATATTTTCATTAATGCATGTTTTCAATTATTTGCATTAAATTAGTTGTTAATAATTCTTTAATATTAACATCAGCTACGTATGCTTCTAAACTATCAGGTTTAGCATAGATGCACGTTGTTTTTGCCCCAATCGCATGAAAATAACGCATTAGCAAGTAATTGTTACTCATTAAAATTAGATTTCCAGTGGGAATATCTAATTTAGCAAGTCGATTAATTAAAAACGTTGGTTCAAATTTATTATCTTTTGGTTGATAATAAAATTCATGGTTTTTAAAAGAAACATTGCTTTTTTCTTTGGCAATCAAACCATTAAAGAATGATTGATCTCACTTATCATAAAATAAAAAATAAATCCGGTATTTGTTGGAACTAATTAAATCACGCAATTCTTCTAAAAAGAAAGAAATATTAGTATTCTTTAATTGGTCATTAATGTGAGCAGTTGTTAACTGTTTACATTGAAAATGTTCTTTCAAATAAACCATTGTTTTTGTAAATGGATGGTTTATTTTAATGAATTGAAAATAAATCTGATAAAAATCTAATAATTGATATTGCAAATAATTTGGTAATGTAACTTTTCACTTATTTTTTTCAATAAGTTTATTTAATAAGCGTAAATAATATGAATGACTATCAAATACAGTGCTTTGCAAATCAATAAAAATTGCACTTCGCATACTAATTATTTGGATTTAGATTGCGATTTATCTAAATCAATTTGAATATTTTTTACTAGGTTTTTGATATATTCTTCCAAATTGAATTCTGAAATATCAGTTAATTTTTCCCCATAACCAATTAATTTAACTGGAATGTTAAATTGATCTTTAATGGATAAAATAATTCCACCTTTGGAAGATGAATCCATTTTAACAAGAATAATCCCAGTAACTCCCCCCGCTGCTTCATTAAAGGCTTTTGCTTGAGCAATTCCACTTTGACCAACTGTAGCATCTAATACTAACAAGATTTCGTGCGGTGCACTTGGATCAAACCGTTTAATTTGCTTAATAATCTTGGTTAATTCATTCATCAAGTTAATTTTGTTTTGTAATCTTCCAGATGTATCAACAATTACTAGTGAATAACCTTCTTCATATCCTTTTTTAACACCTTTATAAGCTACGGCAGCTGGGTCTTCACCAACTTTATCAGGTACTAAAATATCAATGCCTAGTTTTTGAGCATGGACTTTTAATTGTTCAACCGCTCCCGCTCTAAAAGTATCTGCAGCTACTAGTAAAATTTTTTCGTTTCGTTGTTTATAGAAATTAGCAAGTTTAGCAATCGTGGTAGTTTTTCCAACTCCGTTTGCTCCTACCATAATAATGCAGTTAGTTTTACGATCGTGCGTGATATTTAAGGAAGTGTCAATATTGGTATCTTGAATATAGTAAACTAATAATTTGTCAACCAAGGTTTCAATCACTTTATCAAACGAAGTAATGTTTTGGCGTTTTACTTCGTTTTGGACTGCAGTCGTAATTTTTTCACTAGTTGCGTAGCCAATATCAAGTGATACTAGTGCTTCAATCATTACGTCATAAAAATCATCAGAGAATGAATCTTTTGCGTATGCAAGTTGCAATTCGTCAATCGCTTTACTAAAACCAGTGGCACTTTGGTTTAGTTTTGCATCAAAATCATTTTCTTTTGTTTTATCCCAAATCCGGTTTTCTTCGTTTTTCTTTTGAATTTGTTGTGCTAATTGGTTAGCGTCTTTATTTTTAGGCTTAAAGATTCCTTTAATTTTTTCTCACAATTTCATGATTGTTTATCTACCTTAATTTAGTTGTTCATCCGTAATATCTTTAACATCAATTTCATAAGCACTAGTAATACCTTGTTGGTTATTGCTTATTCCGATTAAGTTGTCGCAATATACCATTGTTTCCTTGCGGTGCGTTACCACAATAAATTGGGATTTATTAGTGCTTTGTAAAATTAGTTGAGCAAATGCTTGAGCATTCATTGGGTCTAATGCTGATTCTGCTTCATCTAAAATAATTAATGGGAATTTACTGGTTTGTAAAATCGTTAATAAAATGGCAAGGGAAATAATTGATTTTTCTCCCCCTGATAAAGCATTTAATTTAACATGGTGTTTTTCGGATTGACTAATAACTACTTCAATGCCTGATTGCAATAAGTCATTTTGATCAGTAAATTGCAATTCACACTTTCCTTTTTTAAATAATTGACCAAAGATGGTTGGTAATTTTTGGTTAATTTCGTAAATCTTATTGCGAAATACTTTTACCATTTCTTTATCAATACTACTAATGGTGGCATTTAAATTTTCTTGTGATTTTTTAACTTCTTCAATGTTCTTAGTTAATTCTTCGTATTGTTTTTTAACCGTTTTTAAGTCTTCAATGGCTTGCATATTAATAGAGCCAAAACTGCTTAATTTGGATTTATAAGCAGTAATTTGACTAATTAAGTCATCTTGACTAATGTTTAATTCAATCTTTAAATTAACTAAGTTTTCTAGTGATAGTTGGTAGTTATTTGCAATATTTTTAATTCCTTCAAGAATATTATTAACCTTAATAATATCTTGTTCCCTACTATTTAATGAATCACTAAATTGAATGGTTAATTGGTTAGTTTGTTGTAACTTACTTTCAAGTTCATTAAACTTCTTATTAATTTCATTAAAACTAGTTTGTTGCACATCAAGTTTGGTATTTAAATCTTGTTTAATAACTTCTAATTCACTTAATTTACTACTAATACTTGATGCTTGCTTTTTTAATGATTCAACATTATTAACTTCTAAAGTTTTTAATTGAGTGGTATAGTTAGTTTTATTTTGATTTAAAGTGTTAAGTTTATCAACTAGTAATTTAAAGTTAATTTGACTAGAATTTAAATCATCATAAATACTTTCTTTTTTAACTTCAAGTTGCTTTAATATTTCTTGCTCACTAGTAATTTGCTTAGATAATTTAGTAAATTCTTCTTGACTAGTTTTGTATTCATCTTGTACTGTTAACCAGTTAACTTTATTAAGGTTAACACTACCCCCTGTAATCATTCCACCGCGGAAAATAGTATCGCCCTCAAGCGAAATGATTTTGGTGCTATAGTTAATTAATTTGGCAATTAAATTAGCAGCTTGTAAGTTATTAACAATAATAATATTGCCGATTAATGATTGCAAAACAATTTCGTATTTTTCATCAATAATAAATAATTTGTTAGCTGGTCCAATGTAGCCTTGTACTTCCTTAATGGTCATTAAATAGTTATTAGGAATCGAGGCTGGTTTAATAGCATCAAGAGGCATAAAAGAAGCTACACCTGCGTTGTTTTTTCGTAGAAATTCAACTCCTAATTTAGCATCATTAAAACTTTCTACTACTAAAGTGGCAAAATTTTTACCAAGTGCTAATTGAGCAGCAACGTTATATTTTTTATCTTTAATGCGAACTAATTTATTTAATGGATCAATTAAGCCTGGAACAACAGCACGGTTTTGTAAAATGCTGCGAACCCCTTTTTCGTGAGCAAATTCATCATCAATGTATTGCTTTAATCCTTGGATTTTATAAGTTAGTTCATTGGCACTATTAACTAAGGCATCATATTTAGTTTTTTGCTTATTTAATAAATTTAAATTTTCACTATAAGCACTTTGCAATTGTTTATAAGTATTTTCTGCTTCATCCTTTTTAGTGCTAATGACTTTAATGCTGTCATTAACATCATTAATTAATTGAACTAACGCATTAATCTTGGTTTGCTTGTCACTACTTGCTAATTCTTTTTCTAAGTTGCTTTGATAAACTGATGCTTGCTTTTCTAATTCATTAATTTTTTCTTGGACATTATAACGTTCTTGGTTTAATTGAGTAAGCAATGCTTGCTTTTCATCATGTTGCTTTTTAACTTTACTAAATTCAATTTTATCAGCAAGATTAGCATTATCAAGTTGCTTAACCTTAAATGTTAGTGCATTTTTTTGGGCATTTAATTCTTCTAATTTTTTGGTGAAATATAAATATTGTTGTTTGGCTTGGTATAATTCAAGATTTTTTAATTTATCTTTACATTCAATGTATTCTTGAGCGTTTTTGGCTTGCTTTTCCAATTTGGCAATATTACTTTCATATTGCCTACCATCTTTCATCAATTCATCAAGGTTATTATTGATGATCGCTAATTTATTTAAATATTCATCCTTGATTTTCATGTACTTGGCAATGCCGGATGCTTCTTCAAAGATTCGTCGGCGGTCTTCGGGTTTAGCATCAACAAATCATTGGACTTTTCCTTGCGAAATAATCCCTAAAGAATCTTTTGATAATCCAGTATTTAAAAATAAATCAATAATGTCTTTTCGTTTAACTTGTTCACCATTGATAAAGTATTCGCTATTATCACTATCACGTTTATAGTGCCGTCGAATAATTACTTCATCATGGTCAATATTCAAAATTTTACTGCTATTATCAAAAAATAATTTGACATCTACTTCGTCACTTGGTTCATTAGCAGCGGAACCAGAAAAGATAATATCATTGGTATTTTCTTCTCTTAATTGCTTACTGCTTGTTTCCCCAAGCACTCACCTAATTGCATCAACAATGTTAGTTTTTCCCGACCCATTGGGGCCAATAATTCCAACAAAGTTGTTGGGAAAAGTAATGGTTGTTAATTGTGCATAAGATTTAAAACCATTTAATTCAATTTTCTTTAAAAATATCATAATTTATTGTTCATTAGTACACATTTTAGCTAACGCATCTTTAGCTGCTTCATTTTCGGCTTCGTGCTTCTTATATCCTGTACCTTCCCCATACACAATTCCTTGGTATTTTACTTGGGTATGGAACAAGTGCTTATTTGAATGTTCCGTATGGGTTTCAACCGTCGCATATTTAATGTCTGCTTTACCATAACGTTGCATGGCTTCTTGAAATTTAGTCTTATAGTCAAATGAGATGTTTAATTTATTATTTTCGTAATAATGAATTAACGTTTTATTAATAAATTTAGTGAAAGTTTCTTGCCCATAAGTTAAATAAATCGCAGCACAAAACGCTTCAAAAATATCTTCGTAATTTGCGGGACTAATTTCTTCTCCTTCGCTATCTTCATCACCATAGCGATACGATGCTCCAACCAAAATAAATTTCTTAAAGTTTAAATCTTTTGCTACTTGGCATAGTGCATCATGATCAACCATTTTAATTCGTTCATTGGTCATATCTTTTTCGGTCAATTCAGGTTTATTAAATAAATAAATTGATACTTCTTTACCAATTAATGAGTCACCTAAAAATTCCAAGCGTTGGTAATTGTAGTTAATTTGGTTATCATGCGAAAAAGTAGGATGAATGAAAGCACATTGCAAGTAGTTATAATTAACGTTTAAATTAAGATTATATTTAGTTAAAAAAGTTTGAAAGTCCAACAATTGTTTTTTACTTCACCATAATGTATATGGAGCACTAAAAAACGGATTAGCTTCTTTTAAGACATTAGTTTGTTGTTGTTCTTGTTTGGTCATTATTTATTTTGTCTAATTCTTGCTCCATTATTTTGAATACTTTCTTTTTTAAAGCATCATGCATCATGCGAATGCAAGTTGCTAATTGGGTTTCGTCAGTGCGACTATGACCTTTAATGATTGGTTTTCTTAGTCCTAATAAATAAGCTCCTGCCCACGGATTAGCATTAAAGCGGTCTTTAAATTTATTAAGGATGTGCCGGTTTGCTACATACGGTAGTGCATTAAATCATTTTGTATATTCAGTTTTTAAGAACCTACCCACCATTTTCATGGTGCCTTCGAGGGTTTTTAAAATGATGTTACCGGTATATCCATTGCAAATATATACATCAGCATCTTCACCAGTTAGGATATTGTTGGGTTCTACAAAACCAACGTAGTTTAAGGAATTATTTTGTTTAATTAAAGCATCAGCTTCTTTATGTTCTGGTAAGCCCTTGTGTTCTTCAGTTCCAATATTGATTAAACCAATGCGTGGATGAGCAATATTATGAATCTTGGAAACATAAACATTGGTCATAATCGCATAATCATATAAGGTTTTACCAGTGACACTGCGGTTTGCTCCCGTGTCAATTAGTCACACTAATTTTCCTTCCACCATGGTTGGCATTGTAATCATTAAACCAAATTTATTAATGTTGGAATAAGTACCAACTTTAACAAAAGCTGTTGCAATCGTAATGGCTGTATTGCCTGACGCTACTAAACCATCAATTTGATCTTTAGCTAGTAAATCACAAGCAATTTGAATGCTTAAATCATTATGAGTGCGAATGATGCTTACGGTGTCTTCTTGGGTAGCAAATTCTTTAGCTAAAATTAACTTAAGTCGATCAATTGCTTCATTTTTGGCAATATCAATGACTTGTTGATTTGTAACTAAAGTAATTTCCAAATCATCATAAATGCTAAGTGCCTTTTTTGCACTTTCATAAGCAATTAATGGATCATTTTCAAACCCTAATCCATCAATGCCAATTTTAATTAGGTTCATTTTAGGCTCCTACATACATGATGTATGTATCAGGTCCATCATCCATTATTTCTAAATTAAAGCCTTTATTACTTGCGTAATCATTAAATTTAGCAATTGTTTCATGGGGAATATCTTTATTGACAAGCATATAAATACTTTCATTTCAAGATTTCTTTTTCTTTTTAATAATTAAATCAATTGCTTCAATCCCGATTTTGTAAAAGTCAGGATTGCCATTAATTACTTTCTTGTCTTGTACTAAAATGTAATTACCTTTTTTAATCTTGACGTTTTTATCAAGCACAATTTCTTTACCAGCAATTGCTACTTTTGCACTGGTAATTTTCTTTAGTGTTGATTGCATGCGTTTAATCACAACGCTAAATTCATCTAACGTATTAAAACTTAAAATCGCAAATATACTGGAAACAATATCTTTAGCATCAATGATTTCAACGTCAATCTTGTCATTAGCAACATCTTTTTTAGCTTCATTAGCAGCTAAGAAGTAGTCACTGTTATCAATGACAACTGCTACTTTATTGGAATTGGTTTCGTGAATTAAGTCAATAAATTGTCTTACACTTGGGGCTAAACTATTTTTCCGGTTTAAAACGTATTTAACGTTAAATTCGTTCCGAAATAATTTTTCAATATCATCATTCGGAACAGTAGCAATCAAGCATTGCGTAGTTTTTAAAGCTGCTTGTTTTTGGTTATTTAACAATTTCTTATTGTTATTACGGTTCCGTTGTAAAGTCATATTTTCGACTTTAATTCGGTGATATTCACCGTATTGTTGTCCGATTTTAAAAATCTTGTAAGGAAATAAGGAGTGCACATGCACTTTACAAAATACATCATCATAAACAAAAACTAAAGAATTACCAACTTCTTTTAATTCTGCTACCACTTTTTCAGGATCAAATGGTAATTTTTCTTTTTGTTCATCATTTTGTAAACTAGCACCAATTTCTAAAACAAATTCACAACAATACCCATAGTCATCTTCACTTAAAGTAACAAAGTCAGAATCAATGCCAATTTTTTCTTTTTTAACAATTTCTAATTTATTTTCAGTTTTTTCTTCTTGACGTAAATTTGCAATATCTTTATTAACTAATGCATCATACATTCCTTTAAAAATAACTACTAGTCCGTATGCACCAGAGTCAACGTTCTTTGCTTTCTTTAATTCTGGGAGCATGTTCATGGTCTTCTTAACCGTATCATCTCCTACACTAATTACATCAAGAAAAACTTCTTCAACCGTATTGTAATTCTTAATGTTTTTCTTTAAATGTTCAGACACAACTCTGATTACTGTAAGCATTGTACCTTCTTTAGGATCTGGGACAACTTTATAAGCAATTTTGCAAGCAAAAGAAAAGGATTCAATTAAGGTCTTGACATCAATTTCCTTCATATTTGGCGTAATTGGTTCAAAAAAACCCTTAAAAATTTGGGAAAGAATAGTACCTGAATTACCAATGGTTGCTAATAATAACTGGCGACTAAATTGGGTGGTAAATTCAAATAAGGTTCTTCCTTCCATTAATGTAATTTCATCTAAAGCCCCTTTTCAAGTGTTTACCATGTTGTCTCCAGTGTCCCCATCAGGCACTGGGAAAACATTTAATTTATTGATATATAGTTGTTCTTGCTTAATAAAAGAATAAGCATTTTGAAACATCTTATACAACATATTTTTATTAATTGAGGTCATGTTAATTTACCTTCTTTCATGAAATAAATTGAAAATGTAAAAAAGCAAATAATTTTGTATATGTATAATATTATAATTAGTATAATGTATTAAGTACATACGATTATTGCTAAACTTAGTACGATCGTAATTTATAAAGGATATTGAATATGGCAAAACGAGATCAAATTACTGGGAAGAGAGCCATGAGTGGCAACTTGCGTTCCCACGCATTGAACCACGACCGTCGGAAATTTAATTTAAATTTGCAAAAAGCCACAATTATGGAAAACGGTGCCCCAAAAACAGTTAAAGTTACTGCTCGCACCAAGAAAACCCTACGAAAAAATCACGAATTAATTTAATTATTCTATTTTTCGTTATAAAGAAGCTTCAAATAAGCTTCTTTTTTATTTGCACTATTTATTAGATAACTCCCTGACACTATATAATTCGAATCTTGATAAATTTGACCAACTGTGTTGGCATTTACTCCACCATCAAAAATGATTGGTAAGTCAAGTTGATTAATTGTTAAATACTGCTTAAAGGAATGAAGTTTGTCAATACCAATTTGGTTAATGTGTTGTCCGCCAAAACCAGCGTTTACGCCCATTATTAAATTGATTTTTGTTTTTGGTAAATATTGTTCATATTGATGAAAATCAACATGCAAGTTAAAAGCTAATCCAATTTGAATGCCTTGCTTACTTGCATCTTCTAAAATGAAATTAATTGCTTTTTTGTTTAAGCAATCCGGATGAAAAACAATGGCAGTTGGATGAAATGGTTTAAACATTCTATAATATGACACAACATTCTTTACCATCAAGTGAATTTCAACTTTAAAACCAAATTGGTACAGGATTGGAAGAAAACAAGTAGTAAAAGAAAAATTAGGAACGTAGAACCCATCCATTACGTCGTAATGAATGCGTTCTATTCCTAATTCTTTTAATTCACGTAAAATCCTCAAAAAATTGGTTGAATTATAAAAGGCAAGTAAGGAGGGTTCAACAACCTTAATCTGATTCATTTTCGTTATTATTTATTGCTAATTGTAGGTTCGTCGTCAGTGGTTGCTGCGTCAACTTCTTCTTCATTATCTTCATCATCAATATCAGTATCGATTTCGTTGGCACGTTCTGCTTTCCGACGAAGTACATTTTCCTTAAGTTCGGCTAATTTTTCTTTTAGAATGGACTTATATGTTTCAACACCTGGTTGGTTAAATGGATTAGCATCCATTAAGTAGGCACTTACAATGACGCTAATGCTTAATCATGTATAGAAGTATCCGTAGTTAAATGGATCCATTTTATCCATTTCTACTAGTAGGACTGGAACTTTAGCAATCTTGGCGTGGGCTTCAGCTACACTGCGGTAAATCAACTTATTTACTTCGCTTAATCATAGTCCTTCTAGGTAGGAGAAACTATTGCTGGTATTTAAATCATCAGGAATGCGGGCATTACCATTGGATTTCTTTACTCAAATTGTCGTTTCAAAGAATGTTTTTGGACCGTCTTGTAAGTATTGACCAATTGAGTGTAAATCACGAGTATAAGTTGCTGGAACTGGGAATAATCCTTTACCATCTTTAGCTTCAGTTTCAGCATAAAGTTGTTTACATTGTTCAAGCAATGCACTTAATTTCTTTTCGTATGAATCAACAACTTCGTTAATGTATCCCCCTTGATAATATGCCACACGGTGTAAAGCAAAATCATATGCTTCGTTGTTATTGTAATCAGGATCAGAGCAGTCTTTAATTGCTTGCTTAGCTCCTTCAATTACTTGGTATACATCAACTCCCGCCATAATCATTGGTAGCAATCCAGCTGGGGTTAAAGCAGAGAATCGGCCCCCAATGTTGGTTGGGATGTCAAAGATTTCATATCCTTCTTGTTTAGCAATCTTCCGTAGTTCATTGTTTTCAACACCAGTTACGATTGCCATTTTTTCGTGTGGATTATCATCATATTTATATTCAATAATGAATTTAATAAACCGATAACCAATCAATGTTTCTAAAGTAGTACCAGATTTAGAAATTACAATTCCGGCTGGTCGAATATTAAATTTTCGTAAGTGACGTAGTAATTCCGCATTACTAGATGGAGAAATACTATCAATTCAAATGATTTTAATTCCTCCCCGCATGTATTTGTTGACGCACATATGAATTGCTGCACGTGCTCCTAAAGCACTACCACCAATTCCAGCAATGATTAAAGTATTAACCTTTGCTTCTTGTCATTTTGCAAATAATGCATACATTTTTTGGATAATAAAGTTAGTATCAGGTGAATTGATGTAGTCAATTCATTCTAAATGTTCGGCCCCTTCAATTGTGCGGGCTTTCATTTGCTTATGAATTTGGTTTAGTTTTTCAATTCTTGCTTCATCATAAACTTTACTTTTCTTAACAATTCCATCATAAGCATATTTTTTAGACAAATGAACCATAATGTTCCTCCAATTAGTTATGTTTAAAATTTACTTAAATTATGTAATATATTATTATTTTATCAGTATATATATTTATTTATCCTTAATATTTTTATAAAAAGCACGGGTTTTAGTTAAAAAACAACCTGCTTTTATAACCAGCATAAATTAAAATAAGTGATATGAAAATAACAAAAAAAACCAAGATTTTCTTTAGCGTTTTTAGTGTAGTGGGATGTGCAAGTATTATTTGTGCTCCGATTGTTAGTTGTAGTTCTAACCAAGCTAAAAAAATTACGTTGCAAGATGAATTTACCCAATGGGATAACACTTTTAGTACGATTATTAAAGATCATTTTAAAAACGTAGTTACTAGTGATTTAAATTATGGATTAAACGTCCTTAATAAGAATTGAACCAAATTTCAAGATTTATATAATCATTTCTTTAATAACATGACGGTTGATGTTCCATTGCAAGGGAATGACTCTTTATTGCTTAAAAAAGTTGTTTTATCATTAAATGATCTTACTTTTAACCAAGCTAATAATCCATCATTTAACGTAACGTTTGGATGAAATCTTGATTTTGGGTTAAAACTAGCAGATAATGGTGATACAAGTAAATTTACTACTTATTGAATCAAGTTAGATTTAAAAGACACAATTAAAGGTGCTACCATTGCTCCAACCTTATTAGTCCCATATACCAGCATTCCTTATCCAACTATTCAATGTGCGGGGGGATTTTATGTTAATTACGTAAAATCCTCAGTGTTAACTGATACTATTAGCGTTAATTCACCAAATAAGCAAGTAAACCAAACCATTATTAGTTATTTTAATGATTTAATTAATGGTTCAAATGCGATTGATACGGTTGGTGGAATTACTTTAAAAAATCCTAGTGATTTAACTTGAATTACTCCGTGCATTTATTTTCCAATCACTAATTTATCAACTTTTAAACAAATATTAAAAGAATATATTGCTCCAACGTTAAAGCAAATTGATCAAACTAAATGATTAAAATTATTTGATTTAGTGAACATTGGTTTTTGTGGATATGATAATTACATTAACAGCAACCTTACTTATTTTGCTAGCGTAAATAATCCTGATTTTAAAAAGATTGAAAGTTTAAATATTTTACCTAGTTATTTAACGCAAGCATAATTAGGGATAATTCATGTTTCTTTGCGATTTAAATAAATGAAATAAATTGAAATTATGACAAAGCAAAAAACTGAAAGTGCAATGAAAGATGAATTTAATGATGTAATTAACCAATTAGATCATAAATTTGGTGAAGGTACATTGCAATTTTTAAATAACCAAACATGCATATTAAAACCAGAACAACTAATTAAATCAGGCAGTTATTATCTTGATAAAGCTTTAGGTGTGGGTGGGTTTCCCAAAGGAAGAATCATTGAAATTTTTGGAGCAGAATCAAGCGGGAAAACTACCATTGCTTTAAAAGCAGTTGCACAGTGCCAAAAAAATGGTGAAAAAGCAGTTTACATTGATGCTGAACACGCTTTAAATTCCACTTATGCGGTGCAACTAGGAGTTGATTTAAACAAGATGGTATTGTGTCAACCTAATTCGGAAGAACAAACTTTTAGCATCATTGAAGCATTAATTAAAACTAACTTAGTTAATTTAATTGTGGTAGATTCTGTTGCAGCATTAACTCCGCAACAAGAATTGGATGGTGAATTTGGTGACCAAACAATTGGTTTGCAAGCACGAATCATGTCCAAAGGCTTGCGAATTATTCAAAATTTGTTAAACAATAACATTAGCATTATTTTTATTAACCAAATTCGGGATAAGATTGGCATTGGTTACATGTCGGGTAATGCTACTACTACTTCGGGTGGAAGAGCATTGAAATTCTTTTCATCCTTACGGTTAGAAACCAGAAAAACTGAATTAATCAAGAATGCAGAAGAACCAATTGGAATTAGAATTAAGGTTAACGTGGTTAAAAATAAATTAGCTCGACCACTAACAACGGCTTTAATTGATCTTTATTTTGGTTTAGGATTTGATTATGATAACGAAGTAATTGATGTTGCCTTTGAAAATGGCATTATTGCCAAAAATGGCACGTGATATAGTTACCAAAATAAAAATATTGCCCAAGGCAAGCAAACCACCAGATTAACCATCTTGAAAGACCATAAATTATTTGATGCTATTAAGCAAGAAGTAATGGATAAAAAATTATTTGATCTACCAAGTCAAAATAATTAATAATTAGAACAATAAAAAAAGATATTGCCAAATCTGACAATATCTTTTTATTTGATAATTAATTACTTAACGTAAACCAATTAGCTTGTACAATGCCATTACTTTTTTGTTTGCGATTTCTTCACAAATTTGGTTATTGCGTTCCACTTTTGCTAATAATTCTTGTTCATTAACGTTGTTAATTTTATCTTGTAAATTTTTAATGAAATCACACACAACTGTTGCGATATATTGTTTAAATTCTTTATAATTTTTGCCTTGTTGGCTTGCAACAATATCTTTGGGATCACAATCAAGAATGCTGGCAGCAATATTAATTAAATTAGTAACTCCTGGTTGCTTTTCGTAATCATAATTTACTTGATTATAATTATCAGTGACTGCACTTTTAATTTTGCGTTCTATTTCTGGTAAGGAATCAGTAATAAAAATCGTTCCGTTGGTATTAGCATTCGATTTAGACATCTTAATTTTTGGATTTAATAAGTCATAAATCTTGGTAGCTGTTTTACTAAAATATGGTTCTGGAATGGTGAATAATTGGGTGTTAAACTTATTATTAATGCGAATAGCAATATCCCTTGTTAATTCGACATGTTGCTTTTGATCAATGCCGACAGGGACAATATTTGCATCATAAAGTAAAATGTCTCCTGCCATTAAAACTGGGTAAGTTAATAACCCCGTTGGAATGGTTTCAGTTCCATTTTTCATCTTAAATTTGCTACTTTTATCCTTAAATTGGGTCATTCTGCTTAGTTCCCCAATGGTAGTAAAGTTAATTAATGCACTAAACATTTGACAGTGTGCCACTACTTTTGATTGCACAAAAATTTTGGTTTTGTCAAAATCTAAGCCAGCAGCATAATATGCTTTTAAAACGTTAAGAATGTTGGCTTGCATTTTTTCGGGATCGTAATTAGTGGAGCATAATGCATGCAAATCCGCAACAAAAATGTATAAATCATCGGTATCTTGGAATGATTTAAAGAGTTTAATTGCTCCTAGAAAATTACCTATGGTAATTTGGCTAGTTGGTTGAATTCCTGATAAAACTTTTCTTTTCATAGTTAAATTAATAAAAATTTTATATTACATAACATTTTTTTATAAAACTTACTAAAATTTTTAGCAATTTTTTAAAAATTTTCTCTCAAGTGGGTATTTTTACCTAAAAAAGCAAACTTAATTGTTTTAAAAATTCAAATTAAGAAAAAAGCAAAAAAAATTTCTTAAATTTTAGAATTTATCTTCTAAAATTATTTTCACCAAATAAATTTAGGAGACTGAAATGGCTAACACCGACGAAAAGAAATTACAAGAAGAAATCAATGAACAAGAAATTTTCCACCCAGAAAACATGCTTGTTGATTTGACCTACAATATTCCAATTAAAGATCAAAAGATGTTATTAGGTAAATATAACGGATTCCAACG
This sequence comes from bacterium, assembly GCA_017633835.1. The sequence continues at coordinate 7,855 of JAGBOP010000011.1, read as the reverse complement.
TTATGATAACTATAAATATCCTTTTGCAAAGCAAATTGAACGGGCAATGCGGCAAGCATTCTGAACCCCCGAAGAAATTTCCCTTATTAGTGACCGGGAAAAATTTAAAACCCTTGATAAAGGGGTTCAAGAAGTTGTAATTAACAACTTACTATTCCAAACCTTAATGGATTCTGCCCAAAACAGAGGACTTGACTCCGTTATGGCACAATTAGTTACTTCCTCTGAATGAGAAGCAGCTTTTAAAACGCAAGCATTCTTTGAATTAATTCACTCCTTATCTTACTCTCACATTATTCGGGAAATGTTCTCATCCGATGCATCAAACGTTTTTGACCGTATTTATCAAATTCCGCAAATTAAGAAGCGGACTGATAAGGAAATTGCGGCTTATGACTTCGTTAAAGGTTGACTTGATGGTCGCTTAGTATTACCACTAGAAGAACTAAAGAAACATATTGTCATCTTATTAGTACACATTTTCTTCTTGGAAGGATTAAAGTTCTATGTTTCATTCCTTGTTACCTACATCACAAATGAAAGTACGAATGATAGCATTCCGGGAGTTGCAAAGATTATTAAGTTAATTAACTTCGATGAAGACATGCACGTATCGTTAGTTGGGGGTGTTATTAACATTCTCCAAAGAATGCCAAACGAAGGATTTTCCCACTTATTTAACTCTCCATGATATCACGAACACGTTACTGAAATCGTTAAAGGAATTGTTGAAGATGAAGTTGAATGAGGTAAATACCTATTAAAACTTGGTAAGATTCCTGGTTTAACTGAAAAGACCTTAAATAGTTTCATGAAGTATTATGCTAATAACCGGTTACAAAAGATTGGTTTACCACCTCTATATAAAGATGAAATTAATAAGCCAGATCTTGTAATTTGATTTGAAAACTATAAAGATATTAACAAAGATAACACTGCTCAACAAGAAGCTACTGCTATTAACTACAACATTGGTACCATGGAACTAGACTATGGGGACAAGGACTTAAAGGCAATTTTACAAGATTTACTTGACGATAGTCCAATGGGACGGCAAGCAAAGAAAGCAAAATTAGCTAACGCTGAAAAAGCTGAAAAAGAAAAAAAAGATAAAGATAAACCAAATTAATTATGGCTGTAAGTCTAGAAGAAGCCTTACTAAATAGTGAAAAACCTGTTGCCCCAGTAATCACTTCACCAGATGCAGATTCCATTAATTCTTATTTTGTCATTAAACGGCAAAATAACAAGGAACGCTTCTCATTAGACAAAATTAAAAACATTTGTAATTGAGCTACCAATAATGATGAAAACTTTACGCATAAAATTTTGGCTAGCTTTACCCCAAAGCTTTACAATAACATCCACACGAAAGATGTTTTTGATTTGCTAATTAGAACTTCTGCGAACCAAATTAATCCAATGTACAGCGACTTTGAATACATCGCTGCTAAATTCCTTTTACTAAAAATGTATAAGGAAACTTGGATTAAGAAGATTCATGATGGAAAATTAAATTATCCAGATCTTGCGATGGTGATTAAAAAGGGAATTGCTTGTGGAAGATATGATCCCAACCTTTTTAATCAATATAGTGCTCAAGAAATTGAAGAATTAGGTAACTATATTAAGCAAGAACGGGACTATTTGTTTACTTATAAAGCGTTATATTTCTTTTACTCTAAGTATTGTTTTCGTGATAATAACAATAAGAAATTTGAATTACCCCAAAATGCTTACATGCGAGTAGCAATGATGTTGTTCATCAACGAAAAGCGGGACGAACGGTTGCAATTAGTTAAGCGGATGTATGATGCGTTGTCATTGCACCAAGTAACAGTTGCTACACCAATCATGCTTAATACTGGTACGATTAGTCAACAATTATCTTCTTGTGTATTGTCGGTGATGAATGATGATTCCGCAAGTATCATGGATACTTGTAAGAACCTTGCTATTTACTCTAAATTTAAAGGTGGTACGGCTCTTGATGTTTCCTATTTAAGATCAAGTGGTTCTTACATTAATGGTAACAACGGATTCTCAAGTGGTCCAGTTCCATTCATTAAAATTGTTGAATCCATCATGAAAGGATTTAACCAAGGATCGGAACGACCCGGTGCGTGCTGTGTCTACTTTAACTGGTGACACTGAAACGTGCGGGAAATGGTGGTCTTAAAGAACAATAACGGAACTGAAGAAAACCGGGCACGGTTCTTAAAATATGCTGTTAAAATTAATGATTTATTCATTGATCGGGTCTTAAAGGATGAATCAATTTCGTTATTTAATCCTAAAGATGTTCAACCATTACTAACTTGTTTTGGGGAAGAATTTAACCGCAAATATAAAGAATACGAAGATAATCCGGAAATTCCAAAGACGATTATTAAAGCCCGGGAATTAATGGCTTTAATCTTAAAGGAACGAGCTGAAACTGGTAACATTTATTTATTTCACATCGAAAACGTTAATAACTCCAGCTTGTTAAATCGCTACATCAATTCTTCCAACTTGTGTACGGAAATTACGTTACCATCAAGTTTTAGTACTGGCATTAGTGAAGAACTTGACCAAGTTAGTCATGCAATTATCAAGAAAACTAATGCGGGAGAAATTGCACTATGTAATCTTGCCTCCATTAATTTAGTCGAATGGTTAAAATTAAAACCCCAAGAACGACAAGATCTTGCTTACATCGTAGTAAGAGGAATGGACAACACGGTTGATATTGCTCGTTATCCAGTTTTAGAAGCTAAGAATTCAAACAGTCAATACCGATTCTTAGGAATTGGTGCATCTAATTACGCTAACTATTTAGCTCAACGCAAGATTGTGATTGATGAACCACAAGCCTTAGATGCTACCCAAGAAGTATTTGAAGATTTAAGTTATAACTTAATTAAAGCGTCCGTTGAACTAGCTAAAATCAGAGGTAAATTTTCTAAGTTCAATGAAACTAAATGAGCCCAAGGAATCTTACCAATTGATATGGCTAATAAACTTGCTTTGCAATTGCCAAAGAAAGGTCCTAACATGAAGCTTTGGGATGCATTACGTGAAGACGTTAAAAAGTACGGTATTCGCAACGCAACATTAATGGCAATTGCTCCAACTGCTACCACTGGTAAGTCAATTAATGCCACTGAAAGTACGGAACCAATTCAACAAACTTTCTACAAGGAAGACGGAATTATTAACATTCCTACGTTAGTTCCTGATTTACGAACTAACCGGAAATACTATAAGCGGGCAATTGATTGTGATCAATTTGCTTTATTAAGATTAGCTGCAGTTCGACAATGCTATGTTGACCAAAGTCAATCAGTTAATATTTACTTTTCCAAGATTGTAAGTGCGACTGATTTTATGATGTTGCACTTCTACGGTTTTGCTTTAGGTTTAAAAACATTCTATTATTGTAAGACGGAAAAACAAGTTACTGAAGTGTGCGAAAGTTGCACTTAATTGTTTTATAATTATCTAAAGATATGAACTCGAATTCAAGTATATTGCAGAATATCTTTGGAATGAGCTCAGGAAATGTCTACATTTTTGTAGGTATTTTCCTGAGTTTTGTTTTTGTATTAATTATTTTGCAAATCGTTTTAAAAAAAATTAGAAAACATTGAATTACTTATTTGCCATTTGTTGCTATCTTTTTTAGTTTAATTATCGTTTTACCATTTGAAGCCAAAGTCCATTATTTGCCCTGAGGGTGAAGCGGTGATGGCATGACTAACACTACGGCAGGGGGAATGCTGTGGTATGCTCAAATTATGCAATTTGCCATTGTAATTGGCAATTTCTACATGATTTTCTTGGTTATTTTCTTATTGATTGCAATGTTTTTTAATTTGGTAAAAAACGTTTTCTTAATGTTTTATTTGCATGACTACTATAAATTGCTAAGATATTTTTTAATCTTCATCGGCATTAGCATTTGTGTTTTATTATTAATTAATTTATATCGGGTTTTTCCGATTTATAAATACGATATGAATAATAATCCAGCTGTTTCGTTTGTGGCATGTGGAAGCCCAGTGGGAATCCAAGGATTTAATGGCCAAGGATACTGACCTTTCTTTGTTTCTAATTTCTTAATTGGTTATTTCTTTACTGGTAATTTCGACGTAGTAGCTAATATAAATAACGCTTACAGTGCTAATTTGTTTATGCAAAACAATGCATTACCAATCCAAGTTCCAATTATTTTGTGTTTATTTAGTTTAGCAATTATCATCGGTTTTATTTGCAGTAAGGTTGTAAAAAACCACCAACAATTTTTAAAGATAACAAAGAAGATTCAAACAATTAATAATGCCATGCTAAACAAAGTTTATGCTTGTTTAGCCGTAGCAAGTTTTTCCTTCTTTAGTGAATCACTGTTGCAATCACAAATTGGCACCTGATTACATTTAAGTTTTGTCTTTTTATTAATGTTAATTTGTTGATTAATCTTTTACATATTCTCGTATGTATTTAGCGTTAGCTTTTACCATTTATCACCAAAGCAATATTTCAAAGTTTTAATCCAATATCTGCACGGGGCATTTAAACGCAGTAATTATGATAAAGAAATCAAATTTACGCGAACTTTCTTGTTAACTCATTGCTATCAAGAACAACAAACTAATAACATGATCCGTAGAGAATATGCCCAATTAACTTACATTGCAGAAACAGTAATCTTTCCTTTAATATTAATTGGTTATCTGTCATTCATGCCAACTAATGGTTATTCAGTAACTAGTGCGGTTAATAGTGCAGGTTATTGAATTGCCATGTTCTATGGAAGTTTTTGTTGTTTTGCTGGTAGCTTTGGAATTAGTAACATTTCAACCGTTGCTCAAAATATTCAAGCATCATGTGCTTTTAACGTGATGTGTGGAACCAACACTGGTATTTTTGGACCATTCGGATTTATTATGAATAAATTCCGAGTGCAAATAAATCTTAACTTCTTATTAATGTTAGTAGCGTTTGAACATCACAAGAACCAAGTAAAACAACTCAAAAATTAATTAATAATTAAAAAAAGTAAGGAAGCAAAATCCTTACTTTTTTCTTTGTCATTATTGATTAATTATTTTGTTTTTGAATCAAAGTTTTCAATGTAACCTTTTAAACGAACAGTAGTTAAAAGTGAATGGTAAATTCCTTGAACGTTATGACCTGAATCTTTTACTCCTAAGAATGGGAAAATATCAGGACCTCTGGAACTAGAACGATTTCAATTTACGCTACCTGAATCAATTTGTTTACTGATATATTCTCATTCAGTTTGATTATTGGTAAATACGGATGCTTGAAGTCCATAAGTAGTATCATTAGCAATTTGAATCATTTCATTTATATCGTTTGCATACATAATTGGTACAATTGGTCCAAATGCTTCAGTTCGATAAATATCCATTGAATTTGTAACGTGATCAAGAATAATTGGATGCACTAAATTGCCTTCATTTACAAATGGCAATAATGCACTTGCACCCTTTGCAACTGCATCGTCATACAACGCTTTTACTTTTTTTACTGCTACATTACTAATTAAGCAAGTAAGATCGGGATTATCAATTGCTTTACCAACAGTTAGTTTTTGAGCCATTTTTACTAGTTCACTAATGAATGCTTCATTAAATGCTTGATTCGATTTTAATAAGACAATGCGTTTAATGGCAGTGCAACGTTGGCCATTATAACTAAAACTACCCTTAATAATTTCCTTTGCGACTTTAGCTGGATTATCATTATACGAAGTAATTAACGCTGGGTCTAATCCTCCTAATTCAAAAACTTTGTAAATGCCAAATGGCAATTTATTAGCAATTTCCTTTCCGTTTTTCGTGCCACCAGTGAAGTTAACTAACCGAATATATTTATTATTAAAGACACTATTATCAATATCTTCGTTATTGGCAATTAAGAAATTAATCACTCCTTTTGGAAATTGAGCTTGATCAAACAAAGTAGCTAATAAATAGCCAATTTGGATTGTTTGGTGAGCAGATTTATAAATTACTGTATTACCAGTTAATAAAGCTGGAATTACTTTAGACAATAACAAGTTGACTGGGTAATTGAATGGACCAATTGCCATTATTATTCCTAATGGTTCATAAGTTCAAATTCCTTCTTTAATTAATTCGTTGTCCTTGTTGGTAATTTTAATTTCTTGCGGTGAACAAAATTTAGTTTCATATTGCTTGATTAATTCATTAATCATTTCGACGGTTCTTTTTACTTCAGTCTTACTATCATTAAATGTTTTAGCAATACAATCAACCATGTTAATCGCAATTAAATCTTGATTAGTTTCTAATAATTTATTAAATTCTTTAATGTAATTAATCCGGTCAGTAGCACTTAATTGCTTTCAATTTAATTGAGCAACATGTGATTGTTCAATAGCATCATTAATTGCTTTACTATCTACTTCGCTGTAATTACAAATTGGTAAGTTATCTTCAGGTGAATAACAAGTTTTTATATTGCCATTAGCAGCAATAAATTGGCCGCTTAAATAACTTTTTGCATTAATTAATTTGTGTTCCATTTTCATATATCCTTACAATTTTTCCTTCTTGATTAATTATCAAAAAATTTGCATCAGCATCAATGTCTAATGTATACCCTTTAATTTTAAAATATTTGGTTTGATTAATACTAGAGAGGTATACTAATGATTTTAAATTATTAGTTAAACTAAAATACTTGCTAACTAAATTGCAATATAAATTGCAACTACCTGCTAACGTATTACTGTTAGCAAGATAGCATACTTCTTTCTTTTTAATAATTGGTAATGAACCTAGTAGGTAATTACCATCACTTAACCCTTTAGGGGGTAAACTATCTGATACAATTGTTAAATATTTATCGTTGATATTATGATTAATTATTTTTAAGGTTAATTCATTAACATGAATGAAGTCATAAATAACTTCGCAATATAAATTATTAACTAAGACGTAATTAAGAATTTGAGCTTGCTCATATTTATGACTAAATTCATTCATTGCGTTGCATAAATGCGTAATTCGATTAAAACCTAATTGGTGTAATCTTGCTAAATCTTTTGCATTAATGCATGTGTGACCAATTGATCAATAAAAGTTAGTTAAATATTTGCACGCAATTTCGGTATTATTAGCAACTTCAGGAGCAAAAGTAAACATTACTTTGCACGTAATATTATTCTTCATTCATTTTAAAAATTCTTCATTAAGCGGAATAATTAACGCTTGGTTATGAGCTCCACATTTATCTTTACTAATAAACGGTCCTTCTAGATGTCAACCAGCAAAAAAAGGATACTTTTTACATAATTCATTAATAACTAGTCCAATTTCAGTTAAACGTTGTAATGAATCAGTTACTGTCGTAATAAAAATATTTTGTAATCCTTCTTGTTTTTCTTTTTTAATAAACTCTTCAATTTGGTTGGATGAGTATGCATCAATTTGATTAAAATCAATGCCATATCCCCCATGCGTGTGGGGATCAAAATAGCGGGGAATGACATAGTTAAACTGCTTGTTTTCCTTACCAATGATTTCCAATTTACTAATTTTGGTATCAAATTCTAGATTGCATAAATAGAATTTATTTTTAATGAAGACATTCAAATTATTTAATTGCATAAGATAGTACTATTTGATATTTATTTTAAATTGTTAAAATGAGAAATAAAAAACATCTAGTTACCTAGATGTTCTATGGTGCACTCGAAGGGACTTGAACCCCCACCCCTTTCGGGACTAGATCCTAAGTCTAGCGCGTCTGCCAATTTCGCCACGAGTGCAAATATGGTGCTCTGTGAGGGACTCGAACCCACGACCCAGTGATTAAGAGT
>JAGBOP010000001.1 GCA_017633835.1 bacterium | reverse complement strand
TCCAGTGGATTCAATACGATTCTATGATTAATTGTCGGTGGAATTTTATGATTTGTTCCAACGGCGTTATGTGCGGCAGAAATGGCAACAGTTAAACGATGATCACAACTAGGTGGATTGTATAACTGATCCATGATGATGCTTAACAAACGTTGAGGATGAGTTGCAATTTTCTTCCAATGATTCCAAATAACGGTTGTACTTTATGTCTTCCTTGATTTCATGGTCGATGGTTGTTTCTTCATGGCTGGTGAAGGGGACTTCTTTAGTGCCGCCTGAGCTGCTGCTCATGGAATAACAAATCCGGCTGAAATTAAGGCAATGTTACTTAATCACGAAGGTATTAAATGAGCAATTATGCTATTAATGCTAACTGTATTAAGTGCATTAAACCTAAGTGGATTAAAATTTGGTGTTTGATTTGCCAGATTAAGTCTTCCATTTGGTGTTATTATTCCTGGAATTATCCTAATTGTTTTCGGTTTTTGATGCTACACTACTGGTCACTCCGTAAGTGACTTAGTAGCAGGGTGAAACGGTGGACAAGCGATTGTGCCGCAAATGAGCGGCAACGCGATGACGAATGTTTCTCAATTCGTTATTTTCGCTAGTTTCATCATCAGTTATACTGGAATTGAACAATCCGCTTCTACTATTCGGCGGATGAAAAATCCTGGTCGTAACTACCCAATTGGAGCAATGGTAGTTGTTGTTGTAATGATTGCTTTCTACATTCTTGGTTGTGTTGCTATTGTTCTAGTTGTTGATGTTAACGGTACCACCAACTATGAAGGTTATGCAGCTGGTTTTGGTCTTGCAAATGGTATTTATTTAGCCTTCTACCATGTATTGGTTGGTCAAAATGTCTTTAGTATTTCGCACTATGAAGCAACTAGTGTCTTTAAATTCATTGCCTTCTTAGCATTAATTGGAGCAATGGGTCAAACTAACACTGTTATTGTTGAACCTTCAACTGGTATGCACGGTGCATTTACTGATATGCGTTTCAGCAAGACACTTTGCAAAGTTAACAAACTTGAAGTTCACTACAATATCTTAATTCTTCAATACTTCTGCACCATTGCGTGATTCACTATTCTAAACTTCACTTCTACTGATGCGGATATTACTGTAACTATTTGTATTAACCTAGCAACCATATGTTACATGGTTTCATACATCCTTCTATTTACTTCATACATTAAATTAAACATTCGAAAACGTTATGACGTTCTAGAACGGAAATTTAAAGTATGAGGAGGAAGATGAACCAGAGTCATTGTTGGTCTTGTTGGTTTAATTCTAACCTGCTTTACTTTAGTTGTTACTTTTGCTCCACCATCTGATGCAATTACTGCTTCGCAAGTTGCTCAATATACTAATGTTTATTTACCATCCCTAGTCATCCTATTTGCGGTTTGTTTAGCAATTCCATTCATTATTTACCAAGCTAACTTTGTACGGATTTTTAAAAAACCAATCCTAAAGTTCTTAAAAGAAAAGAACTTCAGTGATGAAGAAGCTAAACACATTTGACACTTATTTAGCAAAGATAAAAACAACATTAAAGTTGGGGAATTTTTAGCAAGATTAGGTATGGACGAAAAGTTCATTGACTACTACAGTAATGCTCTAGATCCAGACGCTTTAGATTAATAAACAAAAAAATGTACTTTAACCAGTACATTTTTTTATTATCATATTTGGTATGGATTGAAATAATAAATTAAGTTGTTATTGCATTAATGATTTAAAGCAAATTGATTTACAACTACTTAAAACAAAGCAAATTAAATTGTTAATATTTGACATCAGGGGAACTATCTTAAATCACAAGCAAATTGATCCATATTTCTTAAAATTAATGGAAAAAATTAATGATTTAAATTGTTTTAAAGTGTTATTTGCCACTAACAATTGTGCTTATTATACCAATAAGATTCGCCACGTCTTAACAAATATTAATCTTATGGCATCATATCTTTTTTTTGCTTGCAAACCTTTTTTATTTCGAATTAAGCATGCATTAAAAAGGATGGGATTAATTGATTTAATGATTAATCACCAAAACCACATAGCATTCATTGGCGACCAACTAAATACGGATGGAAAAGTGGCATTGAAACTAAATGCAACTTTAATTTATTTAACCAAAAATTAGGACATTAAAAAATTACTAACGATTGCAATAATGAACTGCAAAAGTTAGTAATTATTTTTTTATTATTCTTTATCAGTACGTTTGTCGTTTAACAAATCTAACTTGATGTTAACGATTTTCTTTAAGGTCCGTAAGCGAACAATTGATGTATCATTCAAAATGAAATCAAAGATTTGTTGATTTTTCTTAATAAAATTTTCAGCAGCTGTTAAAGTCTTGAAACTTTCAATCTTTTTTGCAAATTTATTTTCAAAGTGAGTTTCAAGATTAACGTAACGAACGTAGTTATTAATTTTAATTTTTCCTAAAATTTCAGGAACAAAAGTCATTTTTGATCCATATCCTGGTGATTCAAATTGTTTCTTTAGAACAACAATGTAATCAGAAAATCCTTCTTTTTTCACATTGTGTACAATTTGCTTTTTGCCTAAACGAGTTTTTGCCATTTAATTTTTCTCCCCTCATCTGAAAGGTAATAATTATGAATATTCATGCAAATAAAGGAATGTATTTAGAAGAAATGCTAAATAAAACATGTGCAGTATTAAATTTACATGATGATTTTTTAATGTTTAAATACCATACCAAAATGGTAATAGTACACCACAAATTTCGTAAATATGTGGCTAATAATTTTGTTGATTACTTCGGTTATTGTCATCAACAATGTTTTGTAATTGAAGCAAAACAGGTTAATACCAAGAATTTTTCTTTACATAATTTAAGTGAGCACCAAATTTTAATCTTGAAAAAATTGGTTAAAATGCAAATTCCTAGTTTTGTCTTAATTTACTTTAACTTGTATGACCAATTTTATTTGGTAGATGCAAAAGACATTCTTTTTAGTGTTGATGCAAACATGCACCACTTAAAATACCAATTTATTAAGGAAAAGGGAACTAATATTGCTTTGCGAATTCCTGGTATCTTAGATTTAGAGTTTAACTTAACCAAATTATTGTTTCAATCTAAATAAATTATTGCTTATTTTTTAAGTATTCTTGATAACGACGAATAACTTCGTTATATTGCATTAATTGCTTACTTAAAGATTCATTTTCTTTTTGACATACTTTATATGAATGATCAAGATCAGCATTTTCGTTTCTTAAGGAATTTATTTCAATATTTTTTGCTTTATTATCAGCAACTAAATTGTTATATGTTTCAACTAAAGATTGATATTTTTCCTTACTTGCTGCTAATTTATTTAATGCATCATTGGTCTTTACACGGTAGTTAATAATTTCTTTATTTAGTGCATCCATTTTCTTGCGAGCATCAATTGCAGTAGTGCAATATTTTTGTACTTCAATTTCCTTCTTATTTAAGTCAGCTTTTTGACTTGCTATTAAAGCATCTTTTTGCTTAATAATTTTGTTTAATTGATCAATTTGATTTTGCAAATCTTTGTTAACTTTTGTAAGTTCTTTAATGTTGGAAACAAGGTTTGCTTTATCTTGTTTTGATTGTTCAATTAGGCTTTTTAAATCATTAATTTTTGTATCAGTATTTTTAGTATCCATCGTTAAATTTCCCAGTTCTTATAATTTTCAAATTCTTTAATTTTGTTAGTAATCTAGCGTTAAACCAAAGGGATAAACGTGTTTTTTACTAATTTAATCTAAAATTATTTTAATATTTTTAAACTTAAAAATAATAACAAACTATGATAAATAAAAAAATAATCCGCATTTTGGATTATTTTTCTTGTAAAAATGATTTAATTCAAATCAAAAATTAATTTAATTTAAATTTGAAATTGATTTAATTTATTTTGCAACAATTACATCTGCAATTTGCAAAACTTTACCATTTAAAGTAAAACCAGGACGTTTAACTTCTAATATTTGATTGTGATGATACTTATCACTTGGAATGGAATCAATTGCTTTCATCGTTCCTTCATCAAATTGATCCCCAATATTGATTTTCATTTGTTCAACGTTGATGTCTTTTAGTAATGAATAGAACCGGTCATGAATTGATTGCATACCACGCTTGTATGCTTCGATTGCTGGATCATACCCTTCGATGTGAAATTCATGTTGGACAGTGGTAAATAATGAAAGAATTTCAACTAATTTTTTTGCATATGGGGCAATAGCATAATTTTCTTTTTCTTTATATTCATTTTGCAACCGTTCAATTTCGTGTTTTAATTCTTCTTCATCTTGTTTTCTTCATTCATCAATGCGAGTTTGCAACCTTGCAGCAATCGCTTTTTTTGCATCTTCAAGATCATGATTATATTTTTCAGTATCTTGTGCTCTTGCAGTTTGCAATGAATCAATTTCAGCTCGTAATTTTTCAATTTGTGTACCTAATGCTTTACCAGCATTCTTTTCATCATCTAATTGTCGTTTTAAATCAGCAATGACAGCTCATGATTCTTCAATTGTTTGTGGTTTATCATCAACTGATTGTGGTTGGGGTTCATTTGCTTTATTATTTTCTGGTTCGTTAGTTGCAATAGGTTGATTATTATCTTGTGGTTGATTATTATTTGGTGTTTTTTGGTTAACTGAAGAAGTATTTACTTCTTCGTTTTTATTTGGTTGTTGTTCTTGATTGTTTTGGTTTGCTTGATTTTCTTGATTATTATCCATCTTATTCATTTACCTCCTTGTTAACTTCAACAGTATATCCTGTTAGTTCATCATTGTTCATGTTGCGAGCATAAATCTTTGCTAATTCTTTTTTGTCTTCTTCGGTGTAGTGAGTTGGTTTTGAGTAAACAATATCAACAATTAAATCATCTCGTTCAGTTGGCTTCGTAGTAGCACCCCGCTTTGGTTTCTTTAGTAATCCTAAATTAGGTAAGTGAATTTCACTACCATCTGTGGTACCAGTTTTAATTTCAATTTCTTTATTACCTTGCGGAGTTAATAAATTTGTAGTTCCACCAATGATTGCTAATAATGGATCAATCATTAAGATTTCGTGTAACATTCCATCTTTGCGGTAAAAGTATTTACATGGAACAATCTTAAAAGTAACAGCAAGATCACCCTTGCGGTTTTTGAAGGTGCTTCCTTCCCCTTTTAAGATTAAAGTTTGACCATTTTCAATATCGGATGGAATATCAAATGAAACACTTCTTAAGTCATCAATGACTAAATTACCATTACATTTTGGACACTTCTTGACAATTTCCTTCCCAGTGCCCCCACATTGTGGACACACTGCTTGCGTTTGCATGCGACCCATTGGGGTTTGCACAATTTGCACTACTACTCCCTTACCATTACATTTTGGACAACTTACAATGGCGTCTTTATCACCACTAGCTCCCGTACCATTACATGCATCACATTCTTTTTTACATGGAATGTTAATAGTGCGGTTACGATTCTTGTAAATATCCATCATGGTAATAATTAAGGTAGTATGTAAGTTTAGATCAAGTTGACTACCAGCACTTTTACGTCGAAAAGTACTTCTAGTACCACCTGTTCCATTGCCAAAGAAACTACTAAAGAAGTCACTGCCATCATCGTCATCGGTTGAGAATTGAACTTGTTGACCCCCACCAAACATTTGGGAAAAGAAGTCATTAAAACCTTGAGCATTTGCTGCTCCCCCAAATCCTTGCGGACCTGTACCATCAACTGCACTATGACCATATTGGTCATAAAGTTTCCGCTTGCTTTCATCACTTAGAATGCTGTAAGCTTCGTTAATTTCCTTAAACTTTTCTTCTGCATCGGGTGACTTATTTACATCGGGGTGGTATTGCATTGCTAGCTTCCGAAAAGCCTTTTTGATTTCATCAGGGGTGGCATTTCTATTAACACCTAATACTTCATAATAATCACGTTTTTGTTGTGCCATATTAATCTCCAATATCCTAATAATTTTAGCATATTTTTAGCACTATCATCCTTTTATTGCTAAATATTTAACTAGGACAAATCGTATTTGTTTTCGATATTAGCAATAAAAGGAGAATAAACATGATTTATATTATCGGAAAAGTTACTTACATTAATAAAAATTACATTTATTTAGAAAGTAACTATGTCGGCTTAAAAATCTTTATTAAGCAAGATGAAAAAGTAATCTTAAATAAAGTAATGAAATTCTATACCAGTGAAATTGCGGTAGAAACTAGTAAAGGTCAATCATTTAAACAAGTATATGGGTTTTTAAATTTCACGGATTTTGTGTTATTTAATAAACTTATTACCTTACCAACCATTGGTCCTAAAACAGCCATTAATATTTTAAGTAATAACAGTGAATTGTTAATTAGTTGCATTATTAACAAGGATTTTATTGCCCTAGGAAAATTACCTGGCATTAGTGAACGGTGTGCTAAGATTATGATTAGTAATTTAGCAGAAGATTATGGTTCGAAAGCAGCAGGTAATAAGCAACCAACTAATTTAGAACCAGAAATTAAAGAACCAGATGGAACTAGTCAACCAAACGAAATTAAAGTTACTAGTGAAGCAAATGACATGCTTAATAGTCAAGGACAAAGTGATGAAGAAAAGTACATTGAGATCATTAGTTCCTTGCGAGCACTTGGTTATAGTAAAAGTGAAATTGAATATGGAATTAATAAACTTGATGAAACTAAATACAAGGAATTTATTCCGGAAGATGTGTTAGCTGATATTATTAAGAATATTACTAACCATAAAATGTCATAATGAATGAATTACGACCCAGTAATTTTAAGGAGTTTGTTGGGCAAACAAACTTAATGGAAATCTTGCAAGTATATTGCCAAATTTGCAAACAGGAACATACTTGCTTTAAGCATTGTTTATTTTATGGATTACCTGGGACTGGTAAAACTTCATTGGCATATGTAATTGGTAATGAATTAAAAGCTAAAGTTCATTATTTAAATGCAAATAATTTGCATACGCAAGCAGACTTACTGTCATTTTTTAGTTTAATTAATGATAACGAAATTGTTTTCATTGATGAATTACACAGTTTAGATCCCAAAATTGTGGAATTTTTATATAGCATGATGGAAGACTTTTTTATTGATATTCCGATTGGCAAAGAATTCAATAAGAAAAGTACTCATTTAAAAATTCCGCACTTTAGTTTAATTGGTGCTACTACTTCCATTGGTCGCATTCCTAAACCATTATTAGAACGGTTCCATCTAGTTTATAAATTACAAGATTATACAATTGAAGAAATTAAGCAAATAATTACCCAAGTAATTAACTTAAATACCAAGCAAGTTAATTTATTAACTGATGAAGAAATTACAAGTTTAAGTGAACATTGTAAAAATAATCCTAGGATTGGCATTAATTTATTGCACCAAGTTATTGATTTTAAGAAGATTAACCCCCAAATTAAGATTGAAGAAATATGGCAAAAATTACGAATCTTTTTATATGGCTTAACCATTAGTGACTTGGAATATTTACAAACAATTAATAATTGCCAACAGCAAGTATTAGGTATTAAAACAATTTGCCAAATCACTGGCTATGATTCATTTACCATTGAAAACTATATTGAACCATTTTTGTTTAAGTTAGAATTACTAACTAAAACTAGTAAAGGTAGAGCATTAACAAAAAAGGGGCAAAATTTACTTAATCAACTAAAATTAGTATAAGCATGAACTTTGATGAATGAAGATTAATTAAAAGTCAATTAAGGCAAGAATATTTAAACTTACCCCTTAAAAAAGCAAGTGTAGCAAGTTTAATTTCGATGCTAACAATTGTTGGCATGATTAGTACAATTGGGTTATTAACTGCCTTAATTTGTGCTGCTATTTTAAAGCAACATGAATTAATTATTAGTACGGCGGTAATTTTTTGTCTTTGCTTAGCTTTAACAATTTTGGTAATTGGGACAATTGAAAAAAGAAATTTAATGACAATTGCATTAAATTTAGAAAAGAAAATTGACTGGCAAGCAGTGCACCAATTACTAGATTTAAAATTATTAGCGAAAATAATGATGCTAGTATTTGGATTTCAATTCCTTAAATACATTTGAACCCAAATTTTTAGTTGATTAATCTGAATTCTCATTTTAGTATTAATTTTTATTGTTGGATATTACATCCATTTAACATAAACAAAAGTAAGGCCAAAAAATTAGCCTTACTTTTTTATTAGTGATTAAACTGTGTTTTTTCTTTCACGTGATTAGTAAAATTAGCATCTAGCTTATTAACATTCTTACTAGCTTCATTAATCAATGATTGCACTTGCATTCTTCAATTATAATCTTGCTTATATTCATCATTAACTTTACTTAAATCATTTAATTTCAATTGCATGTCTTGATCTTCATATTCAATTCTAGTTAAACAAAAACCAAGCGACCTAATTAAGTAGGTTGAATCAGCATAAGTTTTATCAAACAAAATAATGAATTGGTTAAATAAATCATGACTTGTTTTAATATTAGTGCGATATTGCAATAAATTTGTATGAAACGTGTGGTCTAATTCTTCAACAATGCAACTAATGCGTTTGCATGAAGCATTTACTTCATGCATATAAGTAGCTAAATTATTAGCAAATAAATTAATTAAATTGCGTAATTCTTTACCATCAGTTAATGGTGTAATAAATGTGCGTTTGATAGAAAATGATTTTGGCAAATCATGATAAAAATTAAAACCATCACTTTTACCTTTAGCGTTATTAATATAGTCAATGTAATGTTTGGTTAAGATTTTTTGTAATGCTTGGGGAGAAGCATAATTAGCTAAATCACCAATGGTATTAATTCCAATTTTTTGCAATTTAATTGCTAAATGATTACCAATCATAAACATTTTATTGATTGGTAATGGTCAAATGTATTTTGCAACATCTTGCTCATTACCAATGCAAAATACTCCGTATGGTTTTTTCATATCACTTGCCATCTTGGCTAAGAATTTTGTTTTGCCAATACCAATTGATGATGATAAGTGAAATGTTTGCATAATATCATCCTGAATTCTTTTAGCAAGATTAATGGCTCATGCTTGTCAATCTTCCTCTTGATGATTTCACTTTAATCAACATTCATCCACCGAATAAATAAAGATATTACGGTTAAACTTATATTTAATGTATTTAAAAACTTGCTTACTGATTTCTTCATATGCTTGGTGGTGAGCATTCACATAAATCGTGTTTTTAGGTACGAGCTTTTGAATTTGAAAAACAGGCATGCCTGCTTTCACTCCATACGAACGAGCTAGATAATTAGCAGAGCAACAAACGGACTTAGTACTTGTTCCTCCCACAATTAAGGGATGGTTTTGGTATTCTGGGTGTAAGATTTCCTCCACACTAGCAAAAAAGGCATCAAAATCAAGGTGAAAATAAATTTCCATCTTCGATAAATTTTGTTTAAATTCGGTTTAATTTTATAATTAATAAGTAATAGGAATTAACGTATGCGACGCACAAGTACAGCAACCTGAAATAAACGAGTAATTATTGCCACTTTCTTTTTAATTTTCTTTGCACTAGCTGGCATTGTTTTATTAGTGACAGGAAGCATTGATTTTGCCGTGTTATCATATGGATTATCATGGCAATCTAAACTATGCATTAGTTTAGGAGTAATCTTACTTGTTGGATCAGTAATTGCAATTATTGTGCTTGCATTTTGAGCAAAAAAAAGAGAGCATTATTAGCATTTATTCAACATCACATTCATTCAAATAGAATAATTTTTCTAGTTCTAATGCTACTCCATCTTCATCATTAGTAATCCGAGCAATATATTTAGCAGCTAGTTTAGCACTCACATTTGCATTCTTCATGGCAAAACTATAACCTGCTTTTTGCAGCATTGTTACGTCATTATTAGAATCTCCAAAGACAATACAGTTTTCCAGTTTGATTCCATAATAACTACTAAAGAATTTCAACGCAGTTAGCTTCGAAGCAAAAACTGAACTAATTGATACGACAATTCCGCGGTGGTCATTTAATTCCCAGTTAGTAACTGACAATGTTCCAGCCACATCTTTAATCCGGTTAGCAATTTCGTCAAGATCATGATCATCTTTTAATAAAAATAATAACGAATATAAATCATCTTTAACGTCAGCAATTTTTCCATTGAAATTTATTTGACTGCTGTATGACCCATCCTTAGTTTGCCTTACACCTAGAAATTGCAATAGTTCTTGGTTTCTTTTTAAATCCAACTTGGTATTTTCATTATTGATAAAAATGCATTCGCCATGTGTTTCAACAATGGCAAGTTCAATTTTGTCAATAATTTTTTTTGACAAAAAAATGTTATATAAGATGTTTTTGTTAAAGGTAAAGTTTAACGGAATGAAATTAGGATCAGCAGGATTAGAAATCACTGATCCATCCAAATTACTCATTAAAGTGTCTAATCCTAGTTGTTGATAATAGCGAATAGCTCCTGCTACAGTGCGACCAGTAGCAATACAAAAAATATTCCCCATTTCCACTAAAGTTTTAATGGTGTGAATAGTCCGGGGGCTTAATTCACTGGCATTATTTAATAACGTTCCATCTAAATCGCAAACAATTAAATATTTATTGTCTTCATGATTTTCCTTTTTAATATACATTTTCTTTATCCTTGTGCTATGTTTAAAGTAATGATATATAAATAAAACGTAGTTTTTTATTGAATTAGTTAAATATCAAAGAAATATAACTAGTTTCTATATAATATAATTATATTTATTCTATAATTTTAGATTAACTTTAAAGAATAGGACGATAAAATGAATGCAAAAAATAGTGTGCAATTACAATGCACGAAGTGTAAAAATATCAATTATGTAACTAATAAAAATGCCAAGAAGCATCCTGATAAATTAAGTTTAAACAAGTACTGCAATAATTGTCAAGCAACAACTGAACACAAAGAATTAAAGAAGAAATAATTATGCTAAGCACCTTTGAAATTGTTAAACAAGATGTTTGCAGTTTAGGAGCAGATGCTGCTCTAATTAACAGTGAATACAACCGGTATTGATTCACTGGTTTTCACAGCACTGCTGGTTACGTAATTGTAACGAAGGAAAAAGCATATCTTGTCATTGACGCAAGATATTACGAAGCAGCCAAAGTTAAAGTAACCAACTGCAAAGTATTATTACTAAAACGCTTTAGCGATTTAGTTGACGTTATTCACGAACTAAAAATTAACAAATTGTTAGTTGAAAGTGAATACTGCACTTACGAAGAATTTACTCGATACCAAACTTATTTTGGTTGTTCAATTAGTGGAGTAATTTCCCGTCGGTGAAGAATTGTTAAAGATGAAAAAGCTCTAAATGCTTTAAAGAAAGCTGCTGAAATTGGGGCAGTTACCATTAACTGAATTCGTACTCAACCAATCATTGGTAAAACCGAAAAAGAAGTTGCAACCATGATTGCTATTCACATGTTGGAATTAGGAGCAACTGGTAATTCTTTTGATTTAATTGTTGCTACTGGTAAGAACGGAGCAATTCCGCACCACGCTCCTGATGACACCGTGCTTGAAGAAGGCAATTTAGTAACGGTTGATATTGGTTGTATTTATGATTATTACTGCTCTGATATCACTCGCACCTTTGCACTAGGTGATCATCTAAATGATCCAAAACTAAAACAAATTTACGACACCGTATTTGAATCACAACGCCGTGGTATTGAAGCTACGAAAGCTGGAGTTACTGGTGAATATGTTGATGCTCAATCACGTGATTACATCGATAACCACAGTCCATTTAAAGGATACTTCACCCACTCAACTGGTCACGGAGTTGGTCTTGAAGTACACGAACTTCCATATGTATCTCCCCACGCTACTGAAGTACTAAAAGCAAACGAAGTATGTACCGTGGAACCAGGAATTTACATTCCAGGAGTTGGTGGAGTTCGCATTGAAGATACTTTGATTGTTACTGATGATAAACCAATCATTATCACTGGTAAAGCAACCAAGAATCTATTCAATAACGAAAAGTAATTAGTTGTAAAAAGAACATAAAAAAAATAATTGCATATTTGGTGCAATTATTTTTTTAATAATAATGGTAAAAATTCATATAACTAGTTATATTTTTTTATAAATAAAAATGGAAAAGGAATCAAAATATGAAAAATATAGAGGCTTAATAATGATAAAGGAGTTTAAAATACAATGCTACTCAATTTAGTATCTTGCACTACTAAACTGATTAAACAAAAAGCATAGAAAGTTTTCTTTGAAAACAAAAGCAAGAGATTTTAAACGATGTTTACAAATTTAAGGAGGATAATTCTTGAGAATGAAAAAATTCAAGAATAAATACTTAAACTTTAAAACAATAACGAATATTTAAAAATAATAATGCGACGATTTTTAAAACTAAAAGGGGGTGATAAATTAACTTAATTCAGCAACTTAAGTTAATTTATTAAACATGAAATGAAAAGCATTATCAACTAATAGCACTAATTAGCTAATAACGAAGTTAAGAGGTTTCACAATATTATTTAATGTCAAGTAAACCATTAAGTAATATTTGCGTTACCGAAAGGAGATAAGCAAATATGAAACAAACAAAACTTTAAAAAACCTTAATAACCTGAGTAATAATTATTAAGGAAAAAACATTAATAAAAATCTTAAATAAACTAATGACACAATTGCGAAGGAAAAATTAAAAAACTCCGCAACTGTCCTCTTTAGAAAAGGATTTTAGATCAAATAATTAGATTATGTAGACTATAAGCCATGTTCTGTACCTTTTTTAAAGGCGTTAATCATTTATCTGTAATTGTTACATTACCCATTAACTTATTGTTATTGTAAGTTAATAATTCCCTTACCATAATTTAGGTTTCTTGCTTGTGGAGTTTACCAACGTTTCACTTTTTTATTTCTAAAAAACTCGTCTCTGTGGCACTTTATGAAATGACTGCATGGTAAGCACAGGATGTTTGCCTACTTTAGCAATTATTTCGTCGTCATGACCTAATTAATCATGCTAGTCCTTGATTTCTTATAGACTACACAATCATTTATAAGCGTTTCAGCTTATGCAAGCATGGACTTTCCTCTAAGGTTATAAGCCTCAGCGATTAACCGTCTACGTTAATTATCTTACACCATTTTTACATAAAAATAAGATTTTTATAATAAAAAAATATTCTCATTTTTATAAGTGAGAATATTTTTAATTTCTTGTTAATTTTATGCCAATGCTTTTTGATTTTTAATGTAGTAATTGTCAATGGCAGTTAGTTTATCTTTTTCGTTCTTTAAGCTAACTTTTAAGGTATTTAATTTGTTAGGATTTTTTTCTGACTTGATTTCCTTTTCAAGATCATTAATCTTATTTACAACGTCTTGGCGAATCACTTTATCATTGAATTCAAAGTAGGGAGTAAGAATTTTTAGTTGTTCCCCATCGTTGTATAAAAATCCCCCCGCCAAAACAGCAATTCGTTTCTTGCCGCTTAAATCAGTGATCGCACATTGGCCAAGGGTAACTTCTGCAACCATTGGTAAGTGCTTACGCATAAATCCTTCAAAACCATCAACTTTGGTTTCAATGGTAGCAATCCGAACGTAATCACTAAACTTAATGCCTTCAGTGGTGATGATCTTTAAATAAAGGTTTTCTTTTGCTGTATCAACAGCCATGATTTTATCCCTTAACTAAGCCTTTGTTGGATTAGCAGCTTTACTTGTTTCCAAACTATTTTGTTCTTTGGTAACTTGAGCTTTGGCTGCTTCTGCTTCTTTATGCTTTTGTTCTTCCACGTGCTTGTTTTCTTCAAGCATGGTTTTACCTTTGGCAATGGCGTCTTCCAAGTTACCACAGTATAGGAATGCTTGTTCAGGTAAGTAGTCTACTTCCCCGTTAATAATTGCCTTAAAGCCAGCAATTGCTTCACCTAACTTGGAATATTTACCGTCAATCCCATTGAACTTTGCCGCAACAAAGAATGGTTGGGTTAAGAAGTTCCGAATCCGCCGGGCACGAGCAACCACTAGTTTATCTTCATCAGAAAGTTCATCCAGTCCCAGAATGGCAATAATATCTTGTAATTCTTCGTACTTTTGTAAAATTGCTAAAACCTTGGAAGCAACCGTGTAGTGTTCAACACCAACGATGGCTGGGTTTAGTAACCGAGATGAAGAGTCCAAGGGGTTAATTGCTGGATATAAACCTAACGCTGCGATGTTCCGGTCCAAAACAGTCCGGGCATCAAGGTGAGTAAAGACGTTCGCGGGTGCAGGGTCAGTTAAGTCGTCGGCAGGTACGTAAACTGCTTGCACTGAAGTAATACTACCGTTCTTGTTGGAAGTAATCCGTTCTTGTAATTGACCCATTTCATAGGACAAAGTTGGTTGGTAACCAACGGCAGAAGGCATTCTACCTAACAATGCGGATACTTCACTACCAGCTTGCACAAACCGGAAAATGTTATCAATGAATAGTAACACGTCAAGTTTATCGTGGTCACGGAAGTATTCAGCCATCGTCAAACCAGCTAGTGCTACTCTCATTCTGGCACCAGGTGGTTCATTCATTTGTCCAAAGACAAGGGCAGTTTTATCAATAACTCCCCCTGCAATCATTTCGTAGTAAAGGTCATTTCCTTCCCGGGTTCGTTCCCCAACACCAGTAAAGACGGATAGACCATTGTGGGCAGTAGCAATGTTGTGAATTAGTTCTTGAACAAGAACTGTTTTACCTACTCCGGCCCCACCAAATAGTCCAATCTTACCCCCTTTAGCATAAGGTAATAGTAAGTCAATGACTTTAATTCCGGTTTCAAAAGTTTCATCAGCAACTTTTTGTTCTTCGAACGTTGGTGAATTACGGTGAATTGGTCAGCGGGGACAATTTTCATCAAATGGTTTATCATCAACTGCATCCCCCACCACGTTGAAAATCCGACCTAGTACTTCGCGACCAACTGGAACTGAAATTGGAGCTTTGGTATCAATAACTTCCATGTTGCGTTGTAAACCATCAGTAGGACCCATACAAATACAACGAACCACATCATCTCCTGCTAATTGGGCAACTTCAAGGGTTAGATATTCATCTCCACCTTCTTCTTTGTGACCATTTGGAGCTTTAATTAACAAGGCGTTGTTAATTTGGGGTAATTTACCCATGTCAAACTTAACATCGACAACAGGACCTAAAACTTGGTAAATATGACCAATATTTGCTGTTTTGAGGTCAATGTGTCTTCACGCATCCGGATTAGTTGTATCTTCAACTTGATGCTTTGGTTCTTCTTCGTTTAACACTTCTTGGGTATGTTCATCATCTAATTTAATTTGTTCTTGTTCTTTCTTTGATTCATCCATTATCGGTTACCTCCTCCCATCATTTCAATTAAATCTTCAGTAATCTTAGCTTGCCGCATCTTGTTGAAGTCAAGCAAGTATTTTTCTGATAGATCATTTGCGTTATTGGTAGCAGTATCCATGGCATTCCGTCTGGAAGCAAATTCACAAACTTTGGATTCCAATAATGCTCCATACACAAATGTATATAAATATGAAGGAATTAATGCATTTACTAGTTCGTTTTCATCAGGTAAGAATTCCACCCGACCAAGGTTCAACTTGGAAGCAATTTTCTTCACCATTAATTCTTTATCGATTGGTAGTAATTGCACAGTATTTGCTTCAAACGTCATGGCATTAATGAACTTAGTATAAGCAATTACCACTTTACTAACTTTGCCTTCTTTGTAGTCATTTAATGCTACATCCCCAATGGCTTGCACTTCGTTCAAATTAATTTGGTTATCTGCTAAATCAATTTGACTCATGATTTGGGAAGCATGGTTATGATTACGATAAAAACTAAAGGCTTTTTTACCAATCAAAATTAATTTATCTTTAGGCTTTAGTTGAGCATTAATCATCTTGTTTACGTTGTTGTTATATGCTCCACAAAGACCAAGCGAAGAATTAATGACAATGTATAATGTTCCTGCGTTTTTATCAACCGGATTCATAAAAGTTAAATCTTCCACGCTGTTTAAAATTGCAGAAACAATGGAATAAAATTCCTTGTAATAATCTTGAATTTTGTTGAATTGATCACGGGAGTGTTTTAGCTTAACGATGGAAACCAACTTCATGGCCGCAGTAATCTTACTGGTTTTTTGCACCGACTGCATGCGTCGTTTAATTGATTGTAATGATTCCATCTTACATGCCTAATTCACGTACGTCCCCATAATCACTAGCTTTATAGTCTTTGAGACTGCTAATGAATTGGCGAGTGTATTCTTTAAACTTTTCTTCAAATGCCTTGGTTAAATTATCATCAAAGGCTTTCTTTTCTTCAAGTTGCTTGCGTAAGTCGGAAGTAGCAAAATAATTTACTAAACCATTCTTATAGTCAAGCACTTTTTCCACTGGAATTCACTTAATGAATTTCATCTTAACGTTTAATAAGATGATGGCTTCATCAATTTGGGAATAAGGGTGGTTGTTTGGTTGGCGAAGTACTTGCATAATCCGCTTTCCTAATTCTAGCGTCCGCTTGGTTTCAGGATCAAGGTCACTACTAAATTGACTGAATGCTTCAAGTTCACGGTATTGAGCTAGTTGTAGTTTTAAACTACTTGCTCCTTGTTTAACGGCTTTAATTTGAGCACTTCCCCCAACCCGCGAAACACTAAAACCAGCATCAATTGCGGGGCGTTGACCAGAGTTGAATAATTTCGTTTGGGTAAAAATTTGACCATCAGTAATGGAAATAACGTTAGTTGGAATGTAAGCAGCAATATCACCTGCTTGGGTTTCAATAATTGGTAAAGCAGTAATACTACCTCCCCCATATTTCTTGTCTAATCGGCATGCTCGTTCTAGTAATCTTGAGTGTAAATAGAAGACATCACCAGGATAAGCTTCCCGACCAGGGGGTCTTCTTAATAGTAAGGAAATAGTCCGATAAGCAACTGCATGCTTAGATAAGTCATCATAAATGATTAAAACATCTTTACCTTTGCTTAATCAATATTCAGCAATGGTAACACCAGTGTATGGTGCCAAATATTTTAAGGCTGGTAAGTCACTAGCACTAGCAGACACCACGCATGAATATTCCATCGCTCCCGCATTCTTTAATTGTTCACAAACTTGCACAATCGAAGAGTTCTTTTGTCCAATTGCCACATAAACACAGTAAACATCTTTACCTTTTTGGTTTAAGATGGTATCAATGGCAATCGAAGTTTTCCCCGTTTGCCGGTCACCAATGATTAATTCCCGTTGACCACGGCCAATTGGAATCATTGCATCAATGGTTAAAATACCAGTTGCTAATGGGACATCAACACTCTTACGAGTCATAACCCCTGGAGCAATTTTTTCAACTGGTCGGTATTCAGCAGCATTAATAGGACCTGCTCCATCAATTGGCATTCCAATGGCGTTAACAACCCGACCTAACATGGCGTCTCCAACAGCGGTTTCCATAACCCGCTTGGTACGTTTTACGGTTTGACCTTCAGTAATATCGTTGTAAGGACCAAACAAAATAATTCCGACGAAATCAGCTTCTAGGTTCAAAATCATTCCGACTGTACCGTTTTCGAAAACTACAAGTTCGTCCAGCATCGCATTATCAAGGCCGCTGGCATATGCAATTCCATCACCGATACTAATTACTTTCCCGTTTTCGGATGCTTGCACCTGCGTGGAGAAGCTCTTAATTTGTTCTTTCAAAATTGATGAGAACTGACTTAAATCAATTGCACCCATAATTTTAAATTTCCTTTTCTTAAATGTATGTCAATCATTTATCTAGCAAATGATTGTAATTGTCGTAATTTTTCGAAAATAGTGTTATCAATGACCTTCGAGTTAATTTCGACTTTAATTCCCCCAATGAGACTTGGATCAACTACGCATTGGGAACGTAGTTCCTTAAAGTTACTTGGTAATAATTGTGGATTATTTTTAATTGCAGTAGTAATTTTAACAACTTGTGCTTGGGTTAAAGGAAAAGCACTATAGATCTTCAAACTAACGATTCCTAATTCGGCTTCTAATGCTCGTAGCAAAAAATTCAATGATTTATCAAAAAAATAAGCGACATTACCTTGCACCATAATTGCCAGTCAATTTACTGTTTTGTCATAGTTAAAACAGGATTTTAGTTTCATAATGTCATTAATTTTTTGGGATTTTTCAATTCAAGGATTAACCAAAAAATCAACCAAACAATGATCATTTTCGTTAAATTGCTTTAACCAAGAAATGTCTTGGTAAAGTAATGGAACTTGGTGGTCATCGTGAGCTAAACTAATCATGGCTGATGCTAACGCTTCGCTTACTTTTTTTTCGTTTACCATAATAAACTAATTATTTGGTTCAGTAGAGTTGTTGGAATTATTGTGACTGATATTGTTAATGAAATCATTAACGAATTGTTCGTTATCGTCATTAGAAATGTTACGTTTTAACAATTCGCTAGCGATCATGATTGAATTACTTGCTATTTCTTTGTTAATTTGGCTTTGCATGCTGGCATGAATCTTTTCGGCATCATCATGGGCATTCTTCAAGATGATTTCTTTTTCTTCCTTAGCCTTTTTATCAGCTTCTTCCATCTTTAAGTTGTAAGTCCGAGTGACGTTTTCCATCATTTCATTGGACTTAGCATAAACAATGGCTGCTTGTTGAGTGACGTATTCCATCTTAATGTCAGCTTCTTTGTTTAAACGTTCGGCATTACTAATTTGAGAAGCAATGTAGTTTTCCCGTTTTTCAATGGCTGATTTGACTGGTCGCCATCCAAAGTAGAACAAGAAGGCAAAAATCGTAATCGAAGCAGCAATATGGCTTAAGAATGTTCAAGCGTTAGGGAATAGTGATTGAATAACTAAAGCCCCATCAACTGGAGGACTAGTATTATATAAGATGGATCCATTTTCAGCTCCGTTTACCACAAAGCCAAAGATTCAAATAATAATGCAAATTGCCGCTGCAAAGCAAATTCCGGAAATTAAAAATCAGAAGAAGAGTGGAAGTTTCTTTTTATCCAATTTTTGAATACCCATTTTGTATTCAGCCCCTTCAACCTTTTGGTTTGGTCAAATTGGATAAACAATCGTATTAAGATCTTTGTATTTAGTTAGTTGGTCAAAACTATAATCAGCATACCGGCGTTCCATTTCGGTTTCTACTTCTGGTTTAACCCCACCGATTGCAATCTTAAATGCATAATCAGGAAGTTCTACGTGGTGCACTTTTAATAAAAATTCTTTACCAAGTTCATCCCGTTCATTTTCCGTTAAGAAAATGTAACCTTCACTGTTCATGCTTTTGCGGTCCAAAATTCCTTCTAGGACTTTGACTCCTTTTTGGAAGTCTTCGTCACTAATGGGGGATTTCATGTCCACACCAAGATCATGTTTGGCCTTTTTCTTTTTCTTCGTATTGCTTAAAGGCATCGAGAAGTAAACGTGTTCAATTTGTTGTTTACGTTCTTCTAAACTAAGTTCTTTACTGTTAGCAGCAAAGTCTTTGTTCATGTCTTTAAATTGTGGTTCATAATAACCAATCAAGGTAATTGGTTTATCAAGAACCTTGGAATGGTAAGTAGCAGCAACATTCCCGTCTAACACGGCGTTAATGTCTTCAGATAATTTATCACTTAGAAAGATGTTACCATCCATTCCAACTTTATTTACACTTAATTCAGCATCAATTAGGTCCGTTAATGAATCAGGCAATTGTTTAGGATCATCAAGGTTGCTAATTTCCGCCTGAGGTTTGTTTTTTCTTCACATAACCTGTTCCTCGCACCAGCAAGTTTAAAATGCACCAGTAACAAAGATTAACAGAATCGAAATAATCAAAGCGTAAATTGCTGATGATTCGGCAATCGCAGCCCCAATTAACATCATCATCCGAATCTTTGATTCCATCTTTGGGTTGCGGGCAAGACCTTCAACTGCTTCCCCAGCAGTATAACCTTGACCAATCCCAACCCCGGTTGCACCTAACATGGCACATCCTGCACCAATACCTGCTCCAAATCCAGGGGTAAATAAACTGGAAGAAGTTGAAGCAGTAGTTGCTAATGTTGAACTAGTTCCTACTAGTGCAGAGTGAATTGCACTGTGGGCATCTGCTACTTGCGAAACCTTATCTGGTAGATCAGATAAATTTGTTAATAAATCAATAAATGTTGTCATGTCTATATCCTTTCAATTTGGTATCAAAAATAATTGCAAACGAAATGGTCTATAGAGATGGAGCAACGAAAATTAACAAAATCGCAATAATTAGAGCGTAAATCGCGGATGA
>JAGBOP010000010.1 GCA_017633835.1 bacterium | reverse complement strand
CTTTTTCATATATTATTATTCTAAAATTGGTTATTATTTTCTTAATCATATCACAAGAAAACAATAATTATTTGAAAATTAAATTATAAATTGTGGTATGAAAGGTACAAATTTAGATTATTTTAATCAGATGAAGAAGCGCTTGTACTTGTTTGATAGTTTACATAATAAGTTTGAGTGTTAGTTATTGTTTCATTACCTAAAACATTATTTAAAATGTATGTAATTGTGATTTCATATTCTCCAAGTTTGTCAAAATAATAATTGAATGTAAGATTATTTCCACTTAAAGTACCATTATTACTATAATCAATATCTGCAGTCTTATTAATAATACTATATGTGTAAGTACCACTAAATGTTGGTGAAGATACAGTTTGTCCACTGTAAGTTGCAGTATTATTAAAATTAATTGATTCGGGACTGATTATATTTAAAGTTTCATTGCTACTATTATTGAAGGATTGTGTACTATCTAATGGGTATGAATAAGAAAATGTGGACGGCGCATCTCATGTTGTTCCATATCCAGATACACCAAACAAGCCTCCGATAATACCATTTTGAGTTGGCATTGGTGCTACATTTATTAAACTGGGCAAATCATTAAATTGTACATCATTAGAAATTGCAGTGGGATTTGATAATGTACCAATTGATAAACCAAATGGTTCAGGAATGCTTGGTGTTGGTCTGTTATCAACGCTTTGTCTCATTCATGCATTCATTCAAAGTTGTGTATTAAGCATAGGTAAATTTAATTCACCATTTGTATAAGTTAATTGTGCTAATTCATAAGGCAAAGTTCATGTAAATACACTACCTACAGCAATTGGTGTTATATTATTATCAATACTTCCTCAGTCTAATGCATTACTAGTATTATTTTGACCACTGTATCACTTTACACTAATAGGTTTTGTTGAAATTGCTTGAATTGTTAAAAATTCATTAGCACCTAAATTATCATTAGTTGGCATTTGTGCAAAATAAACTTTGCAATCATCAAAATATGATGCATTTACATCATTTAATGCGTATCAAAAATATCATTGATTAATAAAATCATATCATTCAGTACTTGAAGAACTTCCCACTCAACTTAACATTTGCTTCTCAAATAATTGTTCCAAACTACCATTTTCACTATATGAAGTTGAAAATTGTAATGGATTGATAATTTTAAAATTATAAGTAGTATTTTCTATTAAAGGTTTTTTGCTAGTTGCATTACTTATTGATAAAGATACACTAATTGAAAATAATTGTGATGAAGTAGTGATAGCTGGAGCAAAATTATAACTAAAATTAGTTCAATTTGTTGGTGAAGAAGTTGATAAAACAAGTGTTTTGGTAGTTAATATTTTATTATTGGTTAAATCTATAATTGTATAAGTTAAAGTTCCACTACTGTTATTTACATTAATACTTTTACCATTTTCTTTAATATTAGTTAAACTAAAACTATTAGTTAAATAATTAACTGCATTTACATTAGATAAACTTGCTTGATTTTGATTGATATCTAAATCATAATTCAAACTATTGGAATCAGTAGGATTTACAGGTCCAGGACCATTACCATTATTTCCATTAGAACTTTTTGAACCACTATTACTTGAACCTGTTGAACCACTACCATCTTTATTTAATGGAATTTTATCAGGATTTGAATTTGACTTTTTGCTTTGACCACCATTTCCTTGAGTGTTTCCTGGTGCATCTTTAGCATTCTTATTTTGCTTATTTGCACCATTTTGGTCTGATCCATTATTAGAATTGTTTTGGTTTGTTCCACCACCATTATTTGTTTTGCCAGCATCTGGAGTACTTGGAGAAGGACTATTTGCACTTGAATTCTTTGTTGTACCAGTAGATTTACTATGATTTGAAGCATTTGTGTTAGTGCTATTAGTTGTTGCTGATTTTGCAACTAATTTATTATTAGAATGAATTGTAACTGCTGCAGTAGAACCAGCAATTATTGCTAATGCGCCAATAATAGCGCCCCCTACTAATCAATATTTAGATTTTCTTTTTATTTTCATATTAAACTCCTAATAAGATATTAAAAATCTTATAGATAAAAT
>JAGBOP010000009.1 GCA_017633835.1 bacterium | reverse complement strand
TTTTATTTTTCTTTTGCATGATGTAAATATAATATATTTTACTTAATATTTAGCATAAAAAAAGATGAAAAAAACGACACAAAAATTAATCCAAAAAATCTTCATGCCTAACTTAAATGCTGCTCGCAAAAGAACGCATGCGACGCAAGTTATTTATGATGCTTTTCAAGTGCCACCAGAATTAGTTAATTTTGGGAAAGGCAAAACTTATTACGTTAAAACCTATGGATGTCAAGGCAATGTAATTGATGGACAAGTACTAGAAGGTATTTGTCAAACTTTAGGTTATAAAAAAGCCACTGATTATTTAACTGCTGATTTATTAATTTTAAATACTTGTGCAGTAAGAAAAACAGCGGAAGACCATGTTTTTGGGTTGATGGGTGAATTAAAAGAAATTAAACGCAACCATCCGAACATGATTATTGGTTTAAGTGGATGTATGGCACAAGAAGAAAGTGTAGTTAATCGCATTCTTACAAAGTATCAAAACATTGACTTTATTTTAGGAACTCATAACTTGCAAAACTTACCCCAAGTATTAAAAAATGTAGTTTTTGATAATAATGTGGTAGTTAATGTTTCTAGTTTTGAAGGCAATGTTTACGAAAACCTACCATCAGTTAATAACTTTCAAGCCAAGGCTTTTGTTAACATTATGTATGGATGTGATAAGTTTTGCACCTATTGTATTGTGCCTTATACCCGTGGAAAAGTTCGCAGTCGAAAAGCATTAGATGTGCTAAATGAAATTCATCAATTGATGGCTAATGGAGTCCAAGAAGTTACTTTAGTTGGTCAAAACGTTAATAACTATGGTTTAGATCTTGTTGATGATCATATTAATTTTGCTAACTTATTAGAATTAGTTGCTAAAACTGGTATTAAACGTATTCGCTTTACTACTTCGAACCCTTGAAACTTCACCAAAGAAATTGTTGATACCATTAAGAAATATCCTAACATTATGCCATATTTGCATTTACCAATTCAATCAGGTAGTGAAAACATCTTAAAGAAAATGAATCGGTACATGCATATTCAAGATTATAAAGATTTAATTGACTATATTAAAGCTAATATTCCTAACGTGGCAATTAGCACTGATATTATTGTTGGCTTTCCAAATGAAACTGATGCCGACTGACAACAAACCATTGATTTAGTTAACTACGTTCAATACGATAATATTTATTGTTTTATTTATAGTAAACGGGATGGTACTCCAGCAGCCAAAATGCCTGATAGCATTCCAATGGAAGTAAAGCAAAAACGTTTAAATCAACTAAACTCTTTAATTCGTGATATTGCTAAAGAAAAGAACATGAAATTCTTAGGTACTGTACAAGAAGTCCTTGTTGAAAGCAAGTCAAAGCATGGTACTAACATGTATGCTGGATATAATCCTCAATGAAAATTAGTTAACTTTGTTGGTAGTGATAAAGATATTAATAACTTTGTAAAAGTCAAAATTAACAAAGTTTCACGATTTAATTTAAATGGAGAAAAAGTCAATGAGTAAGAAAGTAATTGCTATTATTGGACCCACCGGAATGGGTAAAACTGATTTGGCTTTAGAACTATTTAAACAATATCATTTTCCAGTAATTAGTGTGGATGCTTTTCAAATCTATATTGAAATGAATATTGGCGTAAATAAACCCAAACCTGCTGCCATTGCTAACATTCCTTATTATGGAATTAATTTAGTGCATGTTAATGATAGCTATAGCATTTATGATTTTCAAAAATATGCTCGGGAATTAATTAATAATTCTAATACCCCCGTAATTTTAGTGGGAGGTAGTATGTTATACCTTGATAGTGTAATTTATGATTATACTTTACCAGCTGATTTTGATAACTCTAACCACTATGATGGTCATACCGATGTGGAAATCTACCAAGAATTATTAGTGTTAGATCCATTAGCATGTCAAAAAATTGATCCAAATAACCGCAAGCGTTTAATTACTGCTTTAAATTATTATTTACAATATCACCAATCAATATTCACTAACAATAATAAAGAAGTGCTTTATTATGATGCACTGTTTATTTATTTAAAACCTACCAACAAGGACGAATTAAACCAAAGAAATGCTTTACGTATTCAACGTATGTTTGATGATGGTTGAAAACAAGAAGTAGCATTAATCCTACATGATTATCCCGCTTTCATTACTTATAATGCTGCTAAAGCAATTGGTTATAGTGAAATTGCTGCGTGCATTATGAATGGTACAGATGAAGTTGATGTTGCCAAAATTCAACACCGCACCAACTTATACGTAAAACACCAATTAAGTTGATATAAACGATATGAAGATTCTTGTTTGGTAATTAATAGTCCAAGTGAATTTGAAAAGATTAAAAAGCAAGTTGATCAATTCTTAAATGACTAAACATTTATATATTCATTTACCATTTTGTAAAAATATTTGTACTTATTGCGACTTTGTTCGCATTCAACAAATTAATCCAAATGTGCATAAAACATATTTGGATTTAATTTTAGTTGAAGTTCAAAATAGTTCTTGTTTGCATCAATACCAAACAATTTATTTAGGTGGGGGTACGCCTAACGTGCTTAATGATGCAAATTTGACTTATTTATTAAGTACGTTAGTTAATTACTTAGATTTAAATAGTGATTACGAATTTTGTATTGAATTAAATCCGGACAGTGTTACAAAAAGTCAAGTTGCTATTTTAAAGCAATATAAGATTAATCGAGTTTCATTAGGAGTACAAACTACTAATGATGCGATTAATTTATTTTTACATCGCTATAGTAAACTAAGTCAAGTTATTCAAGCTATTAAGTGATTAAGAGAAGTTGGGATTACAAATATTTCGTGCGATTTTATGTATAACTTACCATTATTAACCATGCTTGATTTAGATAATGCTTTTAGGTTCATTAAAAAATATAACCTTCCCCATGTATCTTTTTATGCCCTGGAATTAAAACCTAATTCCATCTTAACTAAACAAGCATATAATCTTGATGCCAATGCTGAACAAGATCAATATGCTTATATTAACAAGAAGTTACAAGAATTAGGATATGAACGTTACGAAGTTGCTAGTTATACTAATTGTAAAAAATATAGTAAGCACAATCTTGGTTATTGATTAAATGAAGATTGAAAAGGAATTGGTAGTGGAGCATATGGATTTGAAAATAACCATTACTATTCTTATTTGCCTAACTTTACAAAATTAATCAAAGAAGACCAAAATTATTCAAAAAAAGAATTATACCAACATTTATTAATCATGGGCTTACGTACCAAATTTGGTTTAGATTTAGCAGTTAAAAATAACCATGATGCTTACTTATATTTTTATAATCAACTAAAGGACTATACCCACATAAAAAATAATCATTTAATTATTAATCAGATTGATTTTTTAGATGATTGCTTAATTCAAATAATATAATTTATTACTAAATTAAAACAATGTTTAAAGGTTTAATTTTAATTCCAATTGATATTTACGATATTAATGGAACTAGTCATAATGCCATTAAAATTATTAAAGCAATGCTTACTTGCAATTGACAAGTAAGTGTCTTTAATTATTTTGACGCTAAACATTTGTTAAACGATTACGAAATTAATCATGATGCAATTATTTTTCTTAATCAGCAAATAAATCTTGCAAGTGTACCATATCCTGATGACTTTGAGCTACGTTTACAAAAAATTAAGGAATTAAACCAAGCATTAGCAACCAAGATTGACTTTAATGCTTACGATTTAATCATTGATATGACGGCTTTTCAGTCAGTTTCATTAATGCATGCAACTAATTATGTATTTGTGCAACAATATCAACCAACTTGATATACGCACAGTGAATTTTACTTGCATGGATTTGCTAATCCATTAACTGAAGCAAGGAATTTAGTGCTTTATGATGAATACCAATTATCTTTTTATGATTCACATAAGCATTATTTTTTTGTTCCTTTAAGTGTTTATAATGTTGCTACTATTACTAATTGTTTAAAGCAATATGAGCAACATGCGATTGAAAAATATCAAGGGGATATTGTTTATATTGGTCGAATTAACCAAGCAGAAAAAAATATTAACTTGATTGATAATTTAAACCGTAATTATGATGCTAATATTCAAGTTTATGGTCCGTTAGAAGAACCATTAGAACTTGCTAATTATCATGGCAAATTGACAAGACAACAAGTGTTTAGTCAGTTAGAAAAATCAAAATTTGCCATCTTAGTTTCCAATACCGAAGGTTTTAGTTATTCCCTAGTTGAAGCAATAAGTACTGGTACACCAGTTATTATTCGCAACAGTTTTCCTGCTGCCAAGTTTTTAACTTCTAGACATAATGGTTTTTTGTTTGCAAAGAATGCAACTGCTAGTGAATTAGCAAACTTACTAAAAAAAATTATGCACTTAGACTTTAAGCAATATGATGAATTAGTGCATAATAATTTTCGTTTTGCGTTAAATAAATTATCAACTGAAACTTTTGATAATAACTGAAAAAAAATTCTTGATTTTTTTATCAAATAGGATGTTTATCGCTCTTTATAATTACTCCACCACCTAAGCATTCTTGATCAGTGTAAAATACGGCATATTGACCAGGAGTAATTGCTCTTACTTCATGATCACACTTAATTAGAATTTTGTTATCTTCATCTTTAATAACCGTGCAATTAATAAATGCTTGCCGGTGGCGGAATCTAACTAATAAATTTTTATTAGTTCAATTTTCTTGATTAATTTTATTGACATTATTAATTAAAACGTAATTATTAAACAAATACTTTTCTTCGTTTTCAATGCTAGTAACATAAAGGATTTGCTTTTGGTCATCTTTTTTACATACAAAATATTTATTTGGAATATTAGAAATATTTAATCCACTGCGTTGCCCAATGGTATAAAAAGCAATTCCTTTATGCTTACCAACCACTTTGTTCGTATCAATGTCAATAATTAAGCCTTCTTTAAAAGGTAAATAGTTGCTTAAAAAATCGCTAAATTTGCGTTCACCAATAAAGCAAATCCCAGTGGAATCTTTTTTATTTCAAACTGGCAAATTAGCTTCTTTAGCAATTTTACGGACGTCATCTTTTTTGATGTTTTGTAATGGAAAAATTACGTTCGATAATTGTTCACTACTTAATTCACATAAAAAATAACATTGATCTTTATTATCGTCAACTGCTCGCATTAAATGTACTTTATTATTGTCATCAATGTGTACTCCTGCATAGTGACCAGTGGCAATAAAATCAGGATGAAATTGTTCCATTAAGTATTTTCTAAAAAAACCAAACTTAATGTATTGGTTGCATAATACATCCGGGTTAGGCGTAATGCCTTTTGCATAATCATCAATCATTTTTTGAAAAACATTTTCCCAGTATTCTTTTACAAAATTGACTTTATAAATGGGAATATCTAACACTTTTGCCACACTTGTTGCATCAGCAAAATCTTGTTTACTAGTACATCCTTTTTCATTAAAGTTTTGCTTATGCCCTAGTACGTCATTATTTAAATAATCATCTCAGTTTTCCATAAAAACTGCAATGACGTTATAACCTTGTTGTTTTAATAAATAAGCACTCACCGCAGAGTCAACTCCACCACTTAATCCGACAACGACCGTTTGTTTTGCCATTATTATCTACCTTTTTAATCTTAATTAATATATTATAAAATTTAAGATTACAAAGAAAAAATGCAAACTGATTCAGATAAAAATAATTACAATCCCGATGTTCATCACGATACTGATGAACAAATGGATGATGGGATTAACTTTGAT
Source organism: bacterium (assembly GCA_017633835.1). Next base: position 2,481 of record JAGBOP010000009.1, on the reverse strand, counting down.
GATGAAGATTTAAGTGAAGAAGAATTCAACGATCAAAAACACAAAATTCACTGGTCTAATAAGTGAATTAAACTACCTAATGCAAAACAATTAAGAAGTAAAGTTATTGATTTAACTGAACAAAGGTTATTATCATTACGCAATTGAAGTGCGTTCTTTTTAGCTAGTTCCTTAATTTTATTTTGCATTACGGTTATTATTTATTTTGCTACTTATCCTAATCTTAGTAACGTTTCCATTATTCTTAATGTCTTAGTCGCATTTTGTTTAGCATCGAATGTGATTAATGTGTGAAGTTATTTGGCGTTAAGATGGTGATCATACCGCCATGCTAAAAGCATTGCTCCTAATCAGATCTATTCCTTTGAACTTTGACGTTGAGCATTAATTATTTTGTTTATTATTGCGTTTCTTTTATTAGAAATTTGGTGGATTTTATTTAGTGTAAGTACTATTCCAAGTTTAACTTATAGTCTTGCCAAACTTTATGCGGGTTGAAGTATTTTATTAGGTTGTATTTGGTTAATATTTGCCATTTTACTTTTTAGTTACTACATTACTAAATCATTATTAAGTAAAGCCATTGAATTAAAGCACCTTTGATTCTGATTAATTCTTATTTGCTTTTTTGTTTTCTTAATCGTTGCTTATTTCGTGTTTGGGGGTTTAGCAATTAATCATGAAAGTTTAATTCCTGGTAAAGCATTATTTATGACTGCATGTATTACGGGAATTTTTGCTATTTATCCAGCCATCATGAATTATCGGTTGTACCTTAACGAATTATTTTATTAATTTAAGATATAATCTTAATTTATGATGTTTACGAGAACAAAGACAAGACCAGTCATGGTGGGAGGAGTGCAAATTGGTCACCAAAATCACGTGGTGATTCAATCAATGTGCACTACTAAAACCCATGATATTGATGCAACTCTAAAGCAAATCAAAGCACTAGCGGATGCTGGATGTGAATTAGTTAGAGTAGCAGTATTTGATGAACAAGATATTGAAGCATTAAAAACACTTAATCAAATTTCTCCTTTACCAATTATTGCCGACATTCACTTTAGTTATTTGTTTGCTTTAAAAGTAATGGATACTGGAATTGCCAAAATCCGCATTAATCCAGGCAACATTACGAATGAAAAGCAATTTAAACAAATCATTGATAAAGCTAAAGAAAAAAAGATTGCCATTCGGATTGGGGTTAATAGTGGTTCAGTGCCACTAGATTTAGTTGCTAAATACCACGGGGTAACAATTGAAGGAATGCTAGAAGCTTGTGATCGAGCAGTTAAGTTATTTGAAAAATATGACTTTCATGACATTGTTATTTCCTTAAAGGCAACTAATCCATTATGAACCATTAAACTATATGAACAAGCAGCAAAAATGTTTCCTTATCCATTGCACTTAGGAGTAACTGAAGCAGGTACTTTAATTAGTGGAGTAGTTAAAAGTTGTGTTGGTTTATCCAGTTTACTAATTAAAGGAATTGGTGATACCATTCGTATTTCGTTAACTGATGATCCTGTTAAAGAAGTGCAAACTGCCAAGGCATTATTGTTAGCAACTGGGGTTGATATCAACCAAGTAAATGTCATTTCTTGTCCCACGTGTGGTAGATTAAATTACAACTTGTGAGACGTCGTTAAAGAAATTGAAGATTACACCAAGCATCTAAAATTCCCTTTAAAAGTTGCCATCTTAGGATGCGTTGTTAATGGAATTGGTGAAGGCAAAGAAGCTGACATTGGAATTGCTGGGGGTGCTGGGAAAGGTTTAATCTTTGTTAAGGGTAAAATCTATAAAAACTGTGATGAAAAAGATCTTGTACCCGAATTAAAGAAATTAATTGACAAGGCTTATGCTGATTATTTAGCAAGTAAAAAATAATCTTAAAAAATCAATATAAAAAAATTTGACCTACTTAAATGTAGATCAAATTTTTTGTTATAACTTTTATTTCACACTAAAAGTTAATTAGGTTTTTTATTTTTTGAAGTTGAATTAGTTGAGTCTTTTGATTTATCAGTTGACGTGGAAGCACTTGGTTTTGCTGTGCTATCTGGTTTAGTATTTGCACTAGCATTCGTTTTATTATCAGCTTTTGCTACTGGTAACTTATCTTCTTCCATGCTTTCATCACTAGTAATTTCTAACTTATTAGTTTCAGGGTTAAAGTCTACTGTAATGTGGTGATTCTTCTTAATGTCACCTCGAATAATCATGTCTGCTAGTGGGTTTTCAATTTCTTTTTGGATATATCGTTTTAGTGGTCTAGCTCCATAAATTGGTTCGTATCCATATTTGTGAATGTTTTCACCAATATGCTTGTCAAATTTAATGTAGAAATCTTCTGCAGTCAAACGGTAAGATAGGTCAGATAGTAACTTGTCAATAATTTCATCAACCACTTTATCAGTTAATGGATTGAAGAAAATAATTTCATCAATCCGGTTTAAGAATTCAGGTGTA
>JAGBOP010000008.1 GCA_017633835.1 bacterium | reverse complement strand
TTTAGTTCACTGTATTCATTTTTACCATTGTTATTAAATTCACTAAAGACAATGTTTCAAATTTCTACGTCCCGGTCATTTTCAATATCATCTTCTAATAATTTAATACCTAAATGGTCAAAGTCATATTTTTCCCCGCGGTCATAGTAAATTTCGGTACATGGGCCGCATGGGCCATTACCAACATCCCAGAAGTTACGATCCCTACCTTCTTTAAAGATGTGGTTTTCAGGCATGCCACATTCCTTTCAAGTTTTATATGCTAGTTCATCGTCTTTATAAACAGTAATGTAAAGTTTTTCTTTTGGGATTTCCAAATTATTAATTAAAAAATCATACGCAAACTTAATGGCATCTTCTTTAAAGTAATCACCAATTGAGAAGTTGCCCATCATTTCAAAGAAGGTGTGGTGTCTAGCAGTTTTCCCAACGTTTTCAATATCATTAGTTCTTACTGCTTTTTGTAAGTTAACTAACCGTGGAGCAGGGGGATTTAATTGTCCCGAGAAATATTTCTTTAAAGTAGCAACCCCAGAGTTAATTCAAAGTAATGATGGATCATGATCTGGAATTAACGATTTACTTTCCACATATAAATGGTTATTTTTTTCAAAGAATTTAATTCATGCTTCCCGTAATTCTTTGGCACTTAATTTTTTCATAATTATTAATCTCCTTTATTATTTGTTCTTGCTAAATGGTGCACATACGCTTTAATAACATTGTGCATTAACATACTAATGGTAATGGGACCAATTCCACCTGGACTTGGGGAAATTACTGAGGCAATGTCAGTAAATTCAGTTGGGTCAAAATCGCCGTGGGTAACATTATTTTCATCTTTGTTACTACCAACGTCAATTAACACCACATCTTTTTTTACCATCTCTTTGCTTAATAAATGTTTAATGCCCGTGGCACTAACAATTACGTCCGCAAATTTGGTGTAAGTTGATAAGTTAGGAGTAAAGGAATTGAGCAAACTTACCGTAGCATGTAATTGGTTTAACATTCCTGCTAATGGTTTTCCAAGCACAATCGTGCTGCCAATAATGCATACTTGCTTACCTTGCAAATCATAATTAATTTCCTTGAATACTTGCATGCAAGCAAGGGCAGTGCACGAAGCTAGCAAGTAGTCATTTCTTGTTCATACTTGCCCTAAATTTCAACTGGTTAAACCATCAACATCTTTGTTAATATCAATGGTATCTAGCACTTTTTGGACATTGATCTGAGGAATGTTAATTGGTAATTGCACCATGATTCCATCCACATCCTGATCAGCATTAGCCTTGCTAATCAAGTTGATCATATCTTGTTCACTTGCGTTTAATTCATGGATGACATCTACGTCAATGTTAAATTTACTTGCACTTTTACACTTATACTTAATGTAAATTTCACTGCTAGCATTGTAACCAAAATAAAAGATGACTAATTTCGGATTTCTTTTGTTTAAATGAGCATGCAATAATTGCATACTTTCATCGTTTATTTTGGCTGCAATTTCTTTTCCATTAATTATTTTACTTTTCATATTTATTAATTATTTTATTAAAATAAAACATTATGAAACTTAAATATCGCATTGGAAATGCAATTGATCATCATTATTTATTAAAAAATAATGATCCGCAAGCAAAGCAAAAACCACTTATTTTAGCATCCGCACCAATTGATTTGCCATATTATGTGGATGCTCACTCGGACGGAGATCTTATTTTACATGCCATTGCTAATAGCATTTTAAATGCGATGGGAAAGGATGATATTGGTACATACTTTAAAGATACTGATGCGAAAATTAAGGGAATTAATTCCCAATTAATTTTAGCTTATGCTTTAAAAGAAATGCATGCCATGGGGTATATGATTAACAATCTTTCGATTGTATTTGAGTCAGATGTATTGATGTTAATGCCAATTAAAAAACAACTGATGGCTAATTTATGTCAATTGTTACATACTAATGATATTAGTCTGCATGCCACCAGGGCTGAACATCACTTATTTCATAATGACCCCCATACCTCATTAGTGACATGCTATGCTACAATTTTATTAATTCATTCAGGAGAAGAAGACAATGAAAAATAAGTATTTACAAGATGTGATTTACACCAATAGTGATATCAAAAACGCTATTAAAGAAGGTGCCAAATGAGCGAACGCTGAATTCAAAGGAACTCGCTCCCCAGTAGTAACCATTGGCATTTTAGATGGTTGTATTGCGGTTTATGGTCAAGTCTTAACGCAATTAAAATTTTCATTAATTACTGACTTTATGCGCTTTGCTTCGTTTGAAGGACAAGAAGAACGGGCTCACAGTCCACAATTAAACCTTGATTTAGCTGAAAATACCAAGAAGTTAATTAAGAACAAGTCGGTGTTAGTGATTGATGATATTATTAGCACTGGTTTGACTACGAAGTTAGTTTATGATGAAATAATGAAGTATGAACCAAAAGAAATTAAGTTTCTCTTTCTATTTAACCAAAAAAATAAACGCTTAGATTACATTAAGAATTACACGATTCATACTTGTTTAGATGTCGAAAATGTTTTTCTTGTTGGTTATGGTCTTGACTACCAAAACAAATACCGCAATTTAAATTGCGTTGGTGTTTTGAAAGACAAATACTATAAGAAAAACTCTTAATAAAAATTTATTGATAGATTAGATGTTTAGAAAAAAAGATCAAGAAAAAAAAGTTGATTCAACAAGCAATAATGATAACAAAAATGGTTTAAGTAAACCTAAGCACAAAGGTCTAGTTTGAAAACTAGTGCTTGGGGCTCTTCTCATTGTTATCATTATTGTGATTTTATGTGCTGTTCTCATTCCTCGCACGTCCGACGTGGTGGTACAATCCACTCCTACTTCTAAGCAGTATTTAACTGCTACTAAGCAGGAAGTTAATGACACCAATCTAAATAAAATCAAAAATGATTTCATTATTGAAACTGGAACCGATGGTTATTTAGCAATTAGTAATGGTAACTTACAAGATGCTTCAATTTCTCCCCAAGTTGAAACTGCTACTAAAACCACTTATTTATGTTATTTAGCAAATAGTCCCATTGGAAAAATGCAATTTATGTTCTCCATTTACCATAATAGTACTGGTCCAACTGCAGTCCAAGTTGGTAATGGAAATGTTATTGATATTTCCAAATTACCACCTAATGTTACATCTGGGAACATTGTGCAATCATGAATTCAATATTTCAATAATGAACAAGATTTTAGTGCTGCTAACTTTTTAAAATACATTTATTTACGTTCACCAAGTTGGTCATTCCCATCTTACAGTTTTAACTGGGGAGTATTTTTTGAAGCGTTAATGCTAGTTGTATTTATCTTACTAATCATTGGTACTTTTTGAATTTCTAGTAAGGGATCAGCTGGCTTAATGGGGTCTGATTTATTTTCAATGGGTAAAACCCAAGCAACCCAAACAAAAACTAACGTTAAATTTAGTGATGTAGGGGGAATTGGGGAAGAAAAATATGAACTAGAAGAAATTGTTGACTTCTTAAAGCGACCAAAGAAATATGCCGCAATGGGAGCAAGAATTCCTAAAGGGGTTATTTTGTATGGTCCTCCGGGTACTGGTAAAACCTTGCTTGCTAAAGCAGTGGCAGGGGAAGCCAACGTTCCATTCTTTCAAACTAGTGGGTCGTCTTTTGAAGACATGCTTGTTGGAGTTGGAGCAAAAAGAATTCGTGATTTGTTTAGTAAAGCTAAAAAAGTAGCTCCTTCAATTATCTTTATTGATGAAATTGATGCAGTAGCAGGTAAAAGATCCAATAATCGTATTGGTGATTCCAATCTTGCCAACCAAACCGTTGACCAATTACTAGCAGAAATGGATGGATTTGGTACTGACAAGGGCGTGATTGTGATTGCTGCTACGAACCGACTAGACATGCTTGATGAAGCTATTTTGCGGCCAGGTCGGTTTGACCGCCAAATTCCAATTAACTTGCCAGATATTGCCGAACGGGTGGAAATTTTAAAGATTCATGCTCGGAATAAGAATTTATCTTCCAAAGTTAGTTTAGAAGACATTGCTCGAAGAACCCCTGGTTTTAGTGGTGCTCAACTTGAAAATATCTTAAATGAAGCTGCGTTACTAGCAGTAAGAAAAAATAATGTCGTAATTAGCATGGAAGATATGGATGAAGCCATTGACCGGGTGGTAGCTGGACCAGCAAAGCATACCAAAAAAACAACCTTTGAAGAACGTAAACAAATTGCCTTTCATGAAGGGGGTCATGCTTTAGTTGGCCTTTATACCAAAGGTTCGGATGTGGTGGAAAAAATTACAATTATTCCCCGCGGAAAGGCAGCGGGGTATACCATTCAAACTCCATCGGTGCAAGAAATGCAAATTCAAACCAAAACTGATTTACTTGGTTTAATAGCTTCCACGTTAGGGGGTAGAGCCTCTGAAGAAGTTAATTTTGGTCTTGATAATATTTCCACTGGAGCATCCAATGACTTATATAAAGCAACTAACATTGCTAAAGCAATGGTTACGCAATTAGGTATGACTGATTTAGGATTGATGCAATATGTTGCTAGTGAAGGTGAACATAATCCGTACCGAGTAGAATACAGTGAAAAAAGTGCTCAACTAATTGATGCTAAAATTGAAGCAATTTTACAAGAACGCTATGAATTTGCTAAAAAAACGATTAAGGATAATCAACATGAATTGCATTTAATTGTTGAAAGTTTATTGATTTTAGAAACCATTAATCGGTCCCAAATTCTTTATATTCACGAAAATAAAAAACTACCGGATGAAGTAGTAGCTCGCATTCATTATTTAATTGATACGCACCAATTGGATGAACGTTACTTGTTTGATGAAGAAAAGAAAGAATTTTTATCAACATCTAATAATTCCCAAGACCATCATGATGACCAAGATCATCATGGTGAAGAAGAAAATAATGATAATAATAATGATGAAAACAATCCAAAACAACCTGAATAATTAAGGAGAATGAAATATGTTTGATATTGATTATATTCGTAAATATGACCAAGAATTTTTTGATACTTATTGTGCTAAACGTCACCTTGATCCAAAACAAATTCTTGCCATTAAAGAATTAGATGAAAAAGTAAGAAATTTAAAAACAAATATCCAAAACAAAAATGCATTGGTTAATAAATTAAGTAGCCAATTTGGAGCGTTGGTTAAAGCAAACAATCAAACCGAATTGGCCAACTTGAAAGCCCAAGTGCAACAAGTAAAGCAAGAAATTGCAAAGGATGAAGAAACTTACAATACTTTAAATGCAAAATTAACTGATGATTTAATGCATTTGCCAAATGTGCCTGCTCCTGAAGTTCCACTTGGACTTGATGAAAAAGAAAATGTTCCCCAAAAATACTTTTTGGAACCAACTAAATTTAGTTTTACTCCCAAAGCTCACTGGGATTTAATGGTAGAACGCCATTTAGTTGATTTAAAAGCATCGCAATACATTTGTGGTTCACGCTTTATTGTTTACACTGGTTTAGGAGCACGATTAATTAGAGCGTTGCAATGATATACGCTTGATTGCAATATCAGTCACGGTTATTACGAAATTTTACCACCAGTAATTGTGGATGCTCAAGCACTTTATAACACTTCACAATTACCAAAATTCCAAGAAGATTTATTCCAATTAACAGTTGATAATAAATATTTATCCCCTACTGCGGAAGTGCAATTAACCAATATGCATGCTGAAGAAATCTTAAAAGAAAGTGATTTACCTTATCACTATACTGCTGATACTTCATGCTTTCGTAGTGAAGCAGGAAGTGCAGGTCGGGATACGAGAGGGGTCATTAGACAACATCAATTCTATAAAACTGAATTAGTAAAAATCTGCAAACCTGAAAACAGTAAAGAAGAACACGAAGCATTAACTAAAGATGCTGAATACATTCTTGAATCATTAAAATTGCCATACCGTCGCATTTTACTTTGCAGTGGGGACATGGGTTTTGGAGCAATTAAAACTTACGACTTGGAAGTATGATTACCATCATATAACAACTATAAAGAAATTTCTAGTTGTAGTAACTGTGGTAGTTTCCAAGCTCGGAGAATGAAAATGCGGGTTAAAGGTGCCGATGGTAAGATGTATTACCCTCATACTTTAAACGGTAGTGCATTAGCCATTGATCGTTTATTTGCTGCTATTGTCGAAAATTATCAACAACCTGATGGATCAATTATTATTCCTGAACCATTACGGAAATACATGGGTGGAATTGATAAGATTTAATTAAATATAAAATAACCACATGAAGAATTGAGGTAAAAACTCAATTCTTTTTTATTAAATTAATTTTTTCAAAAAATTTTTATTTTTAAAAAAATATGTTAAAATTTAAACATAAGTGCAGATGTAGTTCAGTGGTAGAACACGACCTTGCCAAGGTTGCAACGCGAGTTCAATTCTCGTCATCTGCTCCATAAGAAGTAAGAAATAACCAGTTCGCTGGTTATTTTTTTATTACTCTTGTGACAAATAAATAAAAAATAAACCAAAATTGCTTCTGATTAATGTCAAAAATTAATTATGAATAAATTAATCAATTCCTTTTAACTTAATTTTGTTTATTTTTTTGTTTATTAGTTACTTTTTCATAAAATTAAAGTGAAAACATGAAAACAAAAAACGAAGAAATAAAACAAAAAATTGATGACTTACGCAAACAATTGCATAAGTGAAATTATGAATATTACGTATTAAATCAACCAACGGTTGATGATTATACGTTTGACCAAAAATTAAAGGAATTAGAAAAATTAGAATTTGAACATCCTGAATTTGCTGATCCTAATTCCCCCACCGTAAGAGTGGGAGGGCAAGCAAGTGATAAGTTTATTAAGCATTTGCACCATGAACCAATGCTCTCGCTTGAAAATTCCTATAATCTAAACGACATTACTAGTTTTGTGCAAAACATTATTAAGCAAACTAAAGAAACTGAACTTGACTTTATTTGTGAACCAAAAATTGATGGATTAAGCATTTCTTGTGTTTATCAAGATGGAAAATTGCAATACGCATTAACTAGAGGGGATGGAAAAGAAGGAGAAGACGTTACTGCCAACGTTAAAACAATTAACACCATTCCACTCACAATTCCTTACTTGCAAAACTTTGAAGCTAGAGGGGAAGTGTACATGCCTAAACACGTTTTATTGCAACTAAATGAAGCAGATATGAACTTCATGAATACGCGCAATACGGCAAGTGGGGCATTACGTAATTTAGATCCGAAAGTAACTAGATCCCGGCATTTAAGTGCATGGTTTTATTACATTCCGCTTTATCTTGATGAAAAGTTTAAAACCCAAGAAGAATCATTACATTTTTTAGCACAAAATCACTTTCCGGTTGCCTTAGATGTCATTAAAAAAGTTCACGGAATTGATGGCATTATGCAATACATTGATTGATTTGAAAAGCAACGAAGATTACTTGACTATGATGTTGATGGGGTAGTTATCAAATTAAATGATCGATCCTTATATCCCTTACTTGGTACCACTAGTAAATTTCCTAAATTTGCCATTGCTTATAAATATCCCCCAACGATTGCTCAAACCAAATTAACCCAAATTATTACGGACGTAGGACGAACTGGTAAAATCAGCTTTACTGCTAAATTGATTCCAGTTAAGATTAATGGAAGTGTCATTGAATATGCCACATTGCATAATGCTGATTACATTAAAGACCGTGATATTCAATTAAATGACTACGTTAATATTTACAAAGCTGCCGAAGTAATTCCAAAAATTTCTAACCCAATTATTAGTATGCGTCATGATGATGTAAGACAATTTGAAATTCCGAATGTATGTCCGGTATGTCATACTTTATTAGTTAAACGGGGTGAAGAAGAAGTTGATTTATATTGTCCTAATCCGAACTGTAAAGGTAAGATTATTGCCCAATTAGTTTACTTTTGTAGTAAGGAATGCATGGACATTCAAGGATTAAGTGATGCTACCATCAATAAATTCTACGACCATCATTTCCTTACTAACATCCTTGATCTTTACCATTTAAAAGATCATTATGATGAAATTATTGAATTAGATTTGCACATTAAACATAAATCATTAAATAAGATTTTAGATAATATTACCAAAAGTAAGGAATTATCACTAGAACACATTCTTACTGGGCTAGGAATTATGTACGTGGGAATTGCTACATCCACCGTACTTGCTAAACACTTTAATAATATTGATAATTTAATTAATGCTTCAATGGATGAATTATTAGAAATCAAAGACATTGGGGATAAAGTAGCAACTGCTATATATAATTATTTTAGAGATAATAATAATTTAGCCATCATTAATAGCTTAAAAGATTTAGGAGTCAACTTTACTTACAAAAAGCCAGTGGCATATGCAACTGCAAATGCTAATTCACCATTTTTTGGTAAGACATTTGCCGTAACAGGAAAGTTTGACGAACCACGGGATGAGTTAGTAAAACTCATTGAACAAAAATATTTTGGGAAAGTGGTTACTAACATTACTAAATCAACTAACTACTTGGTATTAGGTAAAGATCCAAGCAGCAAGTTAGAAAAAGCTAAAGAATGAGGAATTAAGATTATTTCAGAAAAGGAGTTAAAAGAAGAAAATGATTAAGGTTTTTGATGCTAAAAGTAACGAAAAAAGAGAATTAGGTGACAAGAATGTCACCATGTACGTGTGTGGACCTACGGTTTACAATGATCCACATATTGGTAATATGCGCCCATTGCTAACATTTGATGTGCTTTACCGTTTAATGAAAGCCCAAGGATATAACGTTCATTATGTGCACAATTTAACTGATATTGATGACAAGATTATTCAACGGGCTAAAGACATGAACATTAGCGAAATGGATGTTGCTAAAAAGTATGGTGAAGAGTACTTTAAATTAATGGAAGGATTTAATGTGCATGTTCCTGAAATTCACAAAGTCAGTGAAGAAATGCCGGACATGATTAAATTCATTCAAAAATTAGTTGACAATAAGTATGCTTATGTAGTTGATGGTGATGTTTACTTTGATGTTCGAAAAGTTAAGAACTATGGAGAACTATCACACAACAAGATTGATGATTTAATTACCGGTGTTCGAATTGAAAATGAACCTAACAAACGCTGCCCAGCCGACTTTGCACTATGAAAGAAAACTGATGAAGGTTTAAACTGAGATTCACCATGATCAAAAGGTCGGCCCGGATGACATACTGAATGTGTAGTAATGTGCAATAAATACCTTGGTGACCAAATCACTATTCACGGCGGAGGTATTGATTTAAAATTCCCCCACCACGAAAATGAAAATGCTCAAAACTATGGGGTAAATAATTGCTCATTAGCAAAGAACTTCCAATACTGTGGCCACTTAACTGTTAATGGCCAAAAGATGTCTAAATCCTTAGGTAACGTCGTATTAGCTAAAGACGCTTTAGCAAAATACACTCCAAATGAATTGAAGTGATTCTTCTACCAAAAATCCTATGCTTCTCCAATTGACTATTCAGATGAAATCATGAAGGATGTCAAGAACCAATTTGATAAATTAATTAATGGAATTAACTCCTTTAAATCCCGTTATTACCTATTAAAACATTACTTACCAAATGCTGATCCATTATATGAACCTGCGTTCTTAGATGCACTAAATGATGACTTAAACTTTGCAAATGCTTTAACCATTATTCAAAGTTATCTAAAAACATTAAGTACAGCAGTTACTGAAAAGAATGCTGATAATTTAGATGTTGTTTATCGTTATTTATTAGGAGCATTACAAATTCTTGGCATTAATCTTCAAAACAAACATACCAAAGATGTGTTAGCTAAACTTGATGAATGAAACAAGTTAGTAGCAGATAAGAAGTATGATGAAGCAGATGCAATGCGGGATGAATTAATGAAAAATAAAATTCTTTAATTTCCATGAATTTACATTCGAATTTTAATGAAGTTATTCTCGGGAAAAATGCTTGTTATGAATTAGTTTGTCAAAATCCAAGTTTAATTAAAATCGTTCATTTGCAAAAAGTTGATGAACAATTAATTAAACAACTAAATAATCTGCAAATTGCTTACGTTGTCAATGATCATGATCATTATTTTAGTAAGTTTAGCAACAAGGTTAACCACCAAGGATATGCAATTGAATTAAAGCCAACCAATAGTCTTTTAAATTTAATTAGTTGGGAACAATTAGCAAAAAAGTCGGAAAATTTTCATTCTTCTTCGATTGTATTGATATTAGATGAAATAACCGATATGCAAAACTTTGGAGCAATCTTACGTACCGCTTACGCTTGTGATGTAGCAGCCGTTATTTTTAAGAAAGATAACCAAGCACAAATTAATGATTACATCGTCAAGACTAGCATGGGTTTTATTCATAAAATTCCGTTACTACCAGTCGTTAATTTAGTGAATGCAATTAAAAAATTACAAACTGAATTAAATTATTGGGTGTATGCTAGTGCTTTAGGAACCGGATGTATAACTTATGATTCAGTTGACTATGCGAAGCACAGTGCTCTTATTATGGGCAATGAACATAAGGGAATTAGTCGATTAGTAAAAGAAACTGCTGATCAATTAATTCAAATTCCGATGTTCAACCATGTAGATTCGCTTAATGTTTCAGTATCGACTGGAATTTTGTTGTTTCATATTAGAAGTGTATTAAGTAAACATTAAGATGAATAAGAGTATTGTTAATTTTAAGGAACTAAACCAAGAAAAATTATTATTAGATTTATATCATGAGCACTTTCCCAAAGTGCGAAATACAATTATCAAATTCTTTTATTATAAGAATTTGCAATACATTATGGATATTGATGATTTAACTGCCATTCTTGACCAAGCATTTATTTGTGCTTACAAGAGTTACCAAAAATTAAATCATCAATTTCCTTTTGAAAAGCATTTTTACATTATTGCCAAAGGTAAAGTGATTGATGCTTATCGTGCTTACAATAGTAACAAAAAGAAAATTTTGAAATTAGCGTTTCATGAAAACGAAACTGAATCATTTTTAGCTGATTTGTATCATCAATGCAATAATATTGATGATGATGAAAATGATTGAGTGCAAGCCAACAAATCATTACAAATGAAATTTATTCGCTGGTTTTACCGCAGTATTAAAGGCAATAACTTGAATAAAAAGATTTTGTATTACAAATTCAAATACTATAATTTAACTGAAATTGCCAACATTCTCAATATTAATAAGCGAATTATTAGCAAACATTGGTCTTACTTAATTAACCGAATGCGAGTGCAATATCAATATTGATTAAAAGTAAACAAAAAATACATTGATTAATATATCATATTAAGATATTATGCAAATTAAAGTAGTTTTGGTGTGCACCCAATGTGCCACTAGGAATTATGTTACCAAAAAAAACAAAGCAAGTACTGTAGCATTAAGTTTAAATAAATTTTGTAAAAAATGTAATGCCGTAACCTTGCATAAGGAAACAAGATAACATGGATACTGAACAACCAGCATCAAATACTAACGTCCCAAAGAAACACAAAGAATCAACTTGATTCAAAACCAAAAAAACCTTTTTTGGGGTTAGTAAAGAATTCAAACGCATCACCTGACCAACATTTAAACACATTTTATGGGGTTTTTTTGTGGTATTTGTGATGACTGCATTATTGGTTTTAATCTTTTACATTGTGAAAGACATTATGGTTGCATCCCACGTGGTAAATGTTGTAAAAACTGCAGCCAGTTCCAGTAGTAGTAGTACCGCCAATGCATTTAGGATATTTAATTAAATAAAGGATAACAATTAAATGGAAGAAAATACAAAGATGGATTTAGCAGACCCTGATAACAAATACTTGTGATATATTGCTACGACGTATAGTGGCCGGGAAGATTCAGTTGTAAGTGATCTAATTTCGAAAATTAAAGCTTTAGATCTTGATCAATTTGTCAAAGCTATTAAAGTAGTTAAAGTTAAAAAAGTCATTGAACATATTTATGACCACAATAACCCTCCTCCAACTCACATGCGAAACACGAAAAATATTCGCTGAGTAACTGATAAACCTGGTATTTACAAAAAAGTTGAAACCAAAATTGTTAATAAATTTCCTGGTTACATCTTCATTAAGATGGATTTAAACGACAAGGTTTGATTAGCAATTCGGAACTCCTTTTATGTTACTGGTTTTGTTGGATCAAGTGGGAAGGGTGCTAAACCAATTCCAATTTCTGATAAAGATTTATCAGTATTGTATGATACATTGGAAAATAATAAACCAATGACAGTTGAAACCGAATCAATTAAAGCTAATACCAATGTTTATGATGAAACCCAAGATGCGAAAATTCATGAACAATTTGAACAATTAAATGAACAAACTGATTCAGTTGATCAAGAAGCAGTCGTAGAAGATGTCATTGAATTGCCATTCAAGGTAGGACAAAAAGTAAAAATCTTGGATGGTTCGTTTAAAGATACGGATGCAACGGTTTTAGCAGTTGATAACAAAAAAGGTAAAGTTTTCATTAAGTATAAATTTATGGAAAATGAATTAACTGGTGAAGTTGATCCCGAATCAATTGTTTCCAATGAACCAGTTGATGATGATGATTTTTCTAATGATGATATGCAAGATGAAAATGAACCAAACGAATAATTAATTTGCATTATTAATCATAAAAAAAGTAAGGCATTCATTGTCTTACTTTTTTTCATGTCCTTCATCTTCATCATTGCTTGTTAAAGCATTATTATCAGAATTAAGCAAATAGTATTGCTTTAAAATGTCTTTAGCAATGTAATTAGTAAAAATATTAAATGATTGCTTGCTATTGCAAAATAAAAATTCTTTATTATTCAATGATTTAATTGTATGTTTAAATGCTTCTTGTTCATTTTGATTCAAATTAAAGTAATTAACTAAATCATTTAAATCAATATCATTAACCTGCCCAATAAATAAATACTGAATATTTCCTAAAATTTTATTAGCAAAATTATGATTAAATAAATCGTTAAAATTTTGGGTGCAAAACGTTAAACAAGTTTGATATTTTCTTGTTTTCTTAATAAAACTATACCAAATGTTATTAATGGCTTCATTCTTTAAATTAATAAACTTATGAGCTTCATCAATTACTAAATGAATTAAATGTGTATGATTACTAAACACATACATACTAATGCAAGTAAAAATAAGAATTAAAGCCACATTAATTAAGTTATTACTAGTAATTAGCTCTTTATCAAAAACTGGTTTAAAGTTAATGATAATTAATTGGTAATTAGTTAAATCAAGTTGATTTTTAAACCAATTTTGATAAATTGATGTATCAAGGAATTTTAAATAAGCATAATTAAGCGGACTAGTTTGTTTTAAGTAAGTTAAGAACTTTCAAAATGTGGGGATTTGATCTTGTTTATAGTAATCAATTAAAGCATTAATTAAATCTAGTTTGTTATTAAATTGCAAGAAAAAAGTTTGTAAAAATAATAGTTTTTCATCTTGATTAGTAAACTTAATTTGAAATGGATCAATGCTTAAAGGAATACTATTAATTAATAAATAATTAGGAAAATATTGAGTTAGTACTTCATATTCATCTTCCACATCAAAAATGATTACTTGTTGGTGCATTAAAATCATGGATAGATAAATGATTTTCTTTAATAAGATGCTTTTTCCAGTCCCACTTTTGCCTAGGATTAAACTAATTCCGTTACTTGCATTACTTAAAGTATTTAAATAACTAAATTGGTTAAAAACAAACGGTAAGTTGTTTTTATCATTGCCTAAATAGATTCCAGTTTGATCAGCATAATTTAAAGCGTTAGTCATTAATCCAATCACCAAATGTGAAGTAGTTAAATATAAATGGGATTGTTCATTCATTCAATCTAAAACTTTAAAATAATTTCACTTGATTAATTCAATACTAATGTTTAAGTTTAAACATCAGGTTTGCAATTCATTTATTAATTTAAGCAATGTTTTTAAATCAGTAGCACCAAGCAAATAATAAAAACTAAAACCAACTAAATCAACTTGTTCATGATTAATTTCGTTTTTATACAAATGAATTAAATCACTGTTGTATTTATTACTATCTTTTTGTTTTTTATTAATAAAAGTTGGATTTGGATTAAGTTTGTTTAAGTGGTTAATTGCATTTGCTTTATTTAGTTTGTTAATAAATACAAAGCACTCACAATCAAAATTAAGATTTAATAATGTTAATAATCAACTAGGTGTTTGACCAATATTTAAATTATTTAATTTAATTAAACTAAAGTATTTTTGGTCATGGACAAAATACTTACTTTGGTAATGTTGAGTTTGCTGTCAGTAATTTAATTTTGTTTGAACTAATTGTAATTGCTTTGTACTAACTTCACTTAGTTGCAGTCAACTTAATAAATTTAACCAAGTTAAATCAGTTGGTTGTTGATATAACACAAAATATTGCTTTTTAAAACAGGTTTGGTTAATTTCATTAACTTCAAATGCATGAGTTTGCATCAAATTAGTAACTTTATTGTTTAAATTAACATTTTTTATTTTACTTAAATAATCTTGCATTAAATCATTTGTACTAATACCAATTATGATTAAATTTGAATTTAAATTAGGATTGGCACTTAATTGTTCTAATTGTTCTTGCACATTACTATAAATGCGAATGGGAATTAATTGTTTTACATAATAATTTTTATTTAAATAAGTAATGCTATCATTATTAATTGTTACTAAATATTCTTTATTTTTATTTTGATGCAAATTCTTTTGGTAATTAAACCATAAGACTTTACAACAATATTGATAAATATTTTGGTGCTTAATTTTAATCACAATACTTAAAATGTAAATAAACCAAACGCAACTAAAGACAATTTTAAAGATTACTACATAATTAGTAAATGCATCAATGCAAACAATGGTTAATAATAACAAGAAAGAAATAATTAGTTCTCAATACGTTAAATTAAAAACTAAGTTTTTATTAATTACTTCGTACGTTAAAATTAATGGTTTTAAAATGGACCTTCGGTTCGTTCCTTTTTCCATTTTTGATCTTCCATGTGGAATTTCTTAAAGTGTTTGTTTAAGAAATTATTTATTCATTTATTTTCATGTTTAGCAAACCATTTACCTGGTTTACCAAATAATACTGATTGCACTTTGGTGTTAGCATTATTTAAAGCATGATGAAATTTATTACTTGCTAAAAAGTGTTCCATGCCAGTTGATTGAATTGGCACCCGTTGAAATAAGATATCTTCCATGGTGACATCTTTTGTACCATCAGGTTGGTCAGTTGGATAATTAGGATTATTACCTTTGTTTGCAAATGATCCACCCCCTTTATGCGTAAAGATTCTTTTAAAGAAGGGAATTGAGCGACCCACTGCTTGTAAACTAAACAAATCTGCGAACATTTCCATTAATCCTTCTCTAGCATCAAAAATACTTAAAATGGTGTTAATACTAAAAAAGCATGCTAACAAAATGGCAAGCCCAACAACCACATCTGCAATGATACAATTAATATCACCATTATTTAATTTTGCATTAATGGCTGCTGCCATTTTTGGGTATAGCACCATACAAGTTTGAAAAATTAAAGCAATTAAAATTAAAGCAAGACATTTAATAAAAATGGCGTGTAACCACTTTTTAAAGTAATAACTTTTTTCATCAACGTTGGTAATAAAAACAATCGGGCTAATTAAAAATAAAATGATGAGTTCTACGATTTTGCGTACGGTTAAAATTGCATATAAAAATAAAACTACTAACACTGCTAAAGCAAAAATAACTGCGACAATGACGTTTCAATTTAACTTCCAAAAATTTGGAGTTCAGTCAATAATTCTTGAATTATTACCCGTGATACTTTCTAAATCATAAATTAAGTTAAATTGGTAAATATGTCCTAAATGTGGCAATAAATTTACAAGTGAATTAGGCATACTATCAAGTAAGTTGTTAATGATGGTGCCATTAAAATAATCCTGGTCATTATTAACTAGTTTTTTTAGTTTACTTAATGTACTTAAGTTTAAATTTTTTAGATCATTATTAATGTTAATTAACCAGTTATTGACATCATTTAATTTAACTAAATCATTACTTAAAGTACTTCTGGCATTTAAATTAGCTTGGTTATTTTTCAAAGTGTAAAGTAACGTACTAATTTTGTTAAAAATTGTTTGGTTATTTAACACAAACGTTTGGTATAAATTCATATTATTAATGAAGTCAGTTGCATAATAACTATTACTATTTAACTTTTTTAAGTTAAATGAAAATAGTAATTGATTTAATTGACTATTATTTAGTTGATTAAGAATCTGGGTTTTATATAAATCATAGTTAGCTTCATAACCACCAATCGTATTTCCATTAATGTAACTAACATTACTGCTAAATCCTAGGGCATTAAATGCCACATTAATTAGCAATAATAAGATGCAAAATGCAATTGGAATTAATGGGTAAAGCAAGATGGTTAAAATGAGTCAATAAAACGTATGTTTAAAGTAAAGATGTAATTCATTACTTAAATACGTTTTAATCACGTTATAAAGTAACACAAATAAGAACATGATTAAACTAATGCTAAAGCAACTTAAATAAATTAAAAAAAGTGGGGAAGTAGTAAAGTTGTTAATAATTCCGCTGCTTGTAATTTTGACAGCAAATAGCATTGGTCCGCAATTACTGGTAATAATTGCCACAAAAATCCAGTATAAATACTGGACAATGTAAAGAATTGGAATAAAGATGATTTCGTAAATAATATAGCCAGCAACATGTCATACTAACGTGTTGTTTGCTAATAAAGCCAAGAGCATTTTAATTGGCTCCAATGACACTAGTGTCCGATTTAATTAGTGGTCCTAACACTCCAAGCACAATTCCCACAATGACAAAAAGTAATAAGAAGCATCCAAACGCCACAATGCGTTTGACATACATTTTCTTTAGGTATTTGATTTCTTCATCGCCTTGGGCATGATGAATCTTTCAAAACAACATTCCTGTGTAGTAAATGACGGAAATAATCATGAGTCCAATGCAAATACCGTAAATAGTATTTATGATGGTACAAATCATGTTTGCTTCATTACTACTCAAATTGGGAATTAGTGTGAGCAATAAATTATTTAATTTCATAACACTAATTAAATCGAAGGAATTATGAAGATATCCAAACTAAAAATAATTAAACGAGTTTTATTTGCTTTATTTTTAATCCCCTTACTAATTACCATTTTTATCTTGCTTTTTGATGCCTCATTTCTTAATACTTTAAGCACTTTATTAACTCACCACAAAAAGTGGTGAGATAACTGAGCGTTTATTTTGTTTATTTGCAATAACTTAGTATGTTTAGTAAGTTTACTTGCTTATAGCGGATTTAGCGTTACTTTTTCTTCAATAATTAAAGAAAATAAGCATAAAAAGATACAAAATAAAATTGGATTTTAATTTTTTTTATATCATATATAAAGTATATAAATTAGATACGTTATAAAACAGGAGAAATATGACAGACATTAATAATGTTGAATCAGCAAAAGTAGAAGCTAAACCAGTTGCTGCTGATGCTGCAAAAGTAGATAGTGCATCTACTAGTTCAGAAGCAGATGCAAAATCTGCAAATTCAACAACCCCCGGATTAGAAATTCGGAAGTTAGTTAGTGCTTCAGTTTTATTAGATGCTGGAGTACAAATTGGATTATCCACCAAGCGGTGAAATCCAAAAATGAAATCATTCATTTACAAGAAACATGCTAACAATTTCAATAACAATTCGAACTATGTCATTGATCTAACTAAGATTGTTGTCTTCTTAGACCAAGCATACAAATTCTTAACTCACATTGTTAAGAATGGTGGTTCAGTACTTTTTGTATGTACCAAAAAGAACCAAATCATTCGGGACATGGTAAGAGATGAAGCAAAGCGTGTTGATTGCAGTTATGTTAACCAACGCTGATTAGGTGGAACTATTACCAACTTTGCAACTATTAGCAATTCAATCAAGAAATTAAACAAACTTGTTGCTTTACAAAAATTTGGTGAAATTGATAAGTACACCAAGAAGGAACAAGTTGAAAAGTTACGGGAAATTGAAAAGTTAAATAAGTTTGTTGGTGGTATTCGCAATATGAGCACATTACCACAAGCAATCGTAGTAATTGACCCAGTTGCTGACCAAAATGCAGTCAAAGAAGCAAAGAAGAAAAAAATTCCAGTTGTTGCATTAGCTAACACCAATGCTGATCCAACTGATATTGATTTCATTGTTCCATGTAACAACGTTTCCTTACGTTCTTTAACTTTAATGGTAACCATTTTAGCAGATGCAATTGCTGAAGCTAAGAACGAACCAACCAAGTTTGTTGGTAAAGAAGACAGTGAAATCGTATTACCAGAAGTTCAAAAACGCACCACTAATCTAAACAATATGGTAGTGCACAAAACTTACACTAAATATACTGATAAAGCAAAAGACGGTAACAAGGAAGTAGTTAAGATTGAAAAGACTGTTGCTGAAGATAAAGCAACTGGTGCAAAAGAAAAGGAAATTGTTACTGTTCGCACTGAAGAACCAAAAGATACACAAAAGGAATAATAGCAATGGAAGTAGATAAACAAATTCTTGTGCAATTACGCAAGGCAACCTTTGCTGGTTTTGCTGATTGTAGAGATGCATTATTAGCTACTAAAAATGATTTTGATGCTGCAGTTAAATGATTAAAGGAAAAAGGCAAGATTAAAGCTGCTAAGAAGCAAGGAGCAATTGCTGCTGATGGAGTAGTAATGGCTTATGGTAAAAATGACCACTGCATGGCTTTAATCGAAGTAAATTCCCAAACTGACTTCGTCGCTAAGAATGAAAATTTCTTAAATTGCGTTAACACATTATTAGATTTAATTCTTGAAAATAAGCCAGAAGGAATTGATGCATTATTGGCATTGACGTATCCAGGAGCCAATGTTCCAGTGAGCGAAGAATTAAACCAACTAACTGCAAAGTTAGGTGAAAAGATTTCGGTACGTCGTTTTGCCATTATGCAAGCTGAAGGAACTGATTTTGTTGCTGGTTACACCCACGCAAATAAGCGGGTTGCTGCAATTGCTACTTTTAGAGGTCAAAATGACCCTGAAGTTGTTAAAGCAGTTATGATGAACATTGTTGCTAACAACCCACAAGCAATTGATAAAAATGGTGTTGACAAGGCTTGACTAGAACAAGAATACAAACTTCTTCTTGACAAGACGATTGCTGAAAAGAAACCAGAAGCAATTGCGAAGAAGATTGCTGAAGGTCGTTTAAACAAGGAACTAGAAGAAATTTGTTTAATCGACGAACCACTATTAACGAACCCAGAAGTTAAAGTTGGTAAATACTTACAAGATCATAAACTTGAAGCATTGAAATTTATCCGCTATGAAGTAGGTGAAGGCATTCAAAAGAAAGAAAGTGACTTTGCTGCTGAAGTAGCAAAACAAATGAATAAATTCAATGGACAAAAGTAATCCTAAACCTCGCATTTTATTAAAGTTGAGTGGGGAATCATTTAATGCTGGTTGTCAAAATAAAATTCTAAATCCGTGTGCAATTGAACAATTAGTTGCACAATTGCAAGAATTGTATCATCAACATTACCAAATTGGCATCGTAGTGGGAGGGGGTAACATCTTTCGAGGTAAAGATGGACTTAGCACCCACATCGATAGTCAAGCGGGTGATTTTATTGGAATGATGGCCACCATTATTAATGGTTTAACCTTACATCAATTTTTACAACAAGCTCAATTACCATCAAAAATTTATAGTGCGATTAATGTCGAAGGCGTTACCAACCACATTAATTATGAACAAATTAATGATGATATTAATCATTTCATCTTAATTTTTACTGCAGGAGTTGGTGAACCTAATTTTTCCACTGATTCAGGTGCCGCATTGCGAGCAATTGAATTGCATTGTGATTTGTTGCTGATGGGCAAGAATGGGGTTGATGGGGTGTATGATAAAGACCCTAATCAATATAAAGATGCCTTATTTTATGACCATCTTTCTTATGAACGAGCAATTAAAGAAAATTTAAAAGTGATGGATTTAACTGCTTTTGCTTTGTGTCAACAAGCAAAATTGGAAATCAGAGTTTTTAATATTAATAAACCCAATGCAATCATTGATGTTTTGAGTAACAAGATAAAATATACGCAAATAAAGGATTAATTATGTTGGATCAAAATTCATTAAAAAAAGAATTTGCTGCTGATGCAAATAAGGTGATGGATTGACTAAATGCTGAATTTGCGAAAGTCCGCACTGGTCGGGCCAACCCAACGGTTTTTTATGGAGTAAAAGTTGATAACTATGGGGCAAAAACTCCGCTAAACCAATTGGCAAACATTTCTACTCCTGAACCACGCAAAATTCTCATTAAGCCATTTGATGCATCCCAAATTAAAGCAATTGTGAGTGCAATTAGTGCTGCTAATTTAGGATACACACCAGTGATTAATGGCGACGTAATTACCATTACGGTTCCCCAACCAACAATGGAATTGCGCAAGCAAACAGTTAAGCAAATTAAAGTCAAGGTTGAAGAAGCCAAAACTAAAATTCGGGATATTCGGCAAAAAGAACACAAAAAGATTCATGCTGATGAATCCGTGAGTGAAGACGTTATTCGCAAACTTGATAAAGAATTAGACAATATTACCAAAGATTGAAATAACCAAATTGATAGTTTATTCAAAGCAAAAGAAAAAGAACTATTAACCATTTAACAAATGGATTTAAATCATAAATTACATATCGCATTTATTGTCGATGGCAACGGTCGGTGAGCTAAAGCGAGAAACATGCCTCGTACCTATGGCCACCAAGCTGGAGTGAAGCGGTTACAAGAATTAATCACTGGATTAAAAAATAATTCAGAAATTGGTGTTTTAAGTTTTTATTTATTTTCTTTAGAAAACTGAAAACGTGATGCCAAAGAAATTGAATTCTTATTTAAATATTTAGATGATTATGTAAAATATCATCAACAAGAATTTATTGATAGCAATCTTAAATTCTTTTGAACGGGATTTCAAGATAAATTACCCACTTACATCGTTAATGATTTGCAATCATTAGTTGCTAAAACGAAAGATCACACGGGTTTAGTGATTAACTTTGTTTTTAATTATGGAGGGATGCAAGACATTGTGCAAGCATGCAACCAAATTCAAAAGTTAGATCACGAAGTAAAGATGGACGAATTTAGTTCGTATTTACTAACTAAAAATTTACCCCCCGTTGATTTAATGATTCGAACTAGTGGGGAACAACGCATTAGCAATTTCTTACTTTACCAAATGGCTTATGCGGAATTTATCTTTGAACCTACCAAATTTCCTGATTATACTTTAGATATTTTTCAAAAAAATTTAGCCGAATTCAAGACTCGCGATATTCGTAAAGGAGGATATGGTAATGCCTCTCAAAAATAGGCAACGCTTTACGGTTAAAAACATAAAGCATGTGCACAATGATGAATTAGCTGAAGATAAAAGATATGAATTCCGCACGAATTTAATTAAGCGGATTATTACTGCTACTTTATTAGTCGGATTTTTATGCTTGTTCTTTTTCTTTGGAGCAAGTAGTATTAATATCTTTGGTTTTAACTATTTCAATGGATATGTTCAACGGGGATTTGGTTGAACATTCATCACAATCGGCATGATTTTGATGGGTGCAGTATTATTTGAATTTTATCGTTTATTCTATAAAAACTGAAAACGCATTTGAGCCTTTGGGATTTGGTTTGCAGTTGCAATTTGTGTTGCATACGCTCCAACGTTTATTTATTATTGTAACTACATGCATTATTGCCACATGGCACTTAACACCATCACTAAAGACTTTGGTTGGTGTCAACTAGTTGGAATCTTTGGGGGTGCTTTCTTACTTTATCTTGCCCAAGGGGTCAACTTAAAGAATATTACGTATGGTCAACTAACTGCCCACTATATTGGTTACATCTTAATTGTTTATGCTTTCTTATTCTTCAACATGATTATGCTTCTTCACACTTGAGCAGCTATCTTTATCATTTTTGTTCCAGTTTTCTTTAATGATACATTTGCTTACTTTGGTGGAACCATGTATGGTAAGCATAAAATGTGAGAAAAGATTAGTCCACACAAAACCTGAGAAGGAGCAGCTACTGGAGTTTGTGCTTGCTTCATTATCATGTTAATCATCATGGCATTTTATCAATTAGATAAATCTAAAGAAGTTAACAACTTTGGAATCACCATTATCAACAACAACATTATGGGTAACTTATTTGGTGCGACTGAAGTAAGTGCTACTGCTTATGGTCACAAATGAGTAGTATACTTAGTACTTTTCTTCTTAGGAATTGCTACTGGAATTTTAGCAATTTGTGGGGACTTATTATTTAGTGCCTTCAAACGTTGAATCAAGATTAAAGATTTCAGTAATTGACTACCTGGTCACGGGGGAATTCTTGATCGGATTGATTCACTACTAATCGTAATTATTTTCTTTGGTTTATATCAATGTTTCAGTTTCTGTCAAAACAGTACTTTATTCCAACTATTCCCATATCTTCAACATTGAAGTGGTTGAATTTTCTAATTCAAAAATAAATTTATAATAATATATTTAACAATAGATAAGGAGGGGAACTTAAATGGCAGTACAACAACGTCGTGTAAGTAAAGCCCGCAAAAATAAAAGACGCAGTCACGAACATCTAGATGCAGTTAGTGTTACAAGATGCTCACACTGCAATAAGTTAATTTCTTTACATATGGTTTGTCCTTATTGTGGATACTATAAAGGTAAACAAATTATCAATTTTAGTGAAGAATAATTATTTATCATTCATTAATAAATTAATACATTTTACAAAATAAAGAATTGGATCAAACCAATTCTTTTTTTATTTGTTTAAAATCATATATAAATTGCATTTAAGCATCACAATTTGCGAATGAGTAATAAAATCATTTAACAAATTTTGAAGGAATGCAAGCCATCTAAAATAATTTTAATCATTATTCATTGTTAACTGTTAATGTTTCATTAATACCTTTATTTATTTGTTGGTGAAGTTAATGTAGTAGTAAACTAATTGTTACGGTTAAGAATACAATTATTTTAAGCAAAATAATTTCTTTGTTAAATTGCAAATGAATAATAAAAAAAAGAATGACTTGCTTGTCATTCTTTTTTTCTAATCGATTAGTTCTATTGATTTTATAAATCTAATTTATCACCAGCAGTGTCGGTGTCTTTTGCAACATTAATGTTTTTGTCTTTAATGTAGTTAATGTTCTTAATGTTGATTCATTGCATATCAATGATGGTGCGTTTGTGAGCAGTTAACGCAGGCATTAAGATCATGAGTAATAGCATAAAGCCAAGGAAGGCTCAAGATGCTTGCATACATCTTGTTCAAACTAGTAGAGTTTCGGTGGTAATTCATCCATGGCAGTGGGCAGCTAAGTATGATGCCGTTACCAATGAGTAACCATTTAAGTTACTTTCTACATTTAAAAGAATGTATTCGTTCCCTGATGGTTGGTATAGTCATTGATTAGCTTGGTCAACTAATCCTTGACCTCCACAGGCTACTAGCGGAACTCAAATGATGAAAAAGATGATAAAGAGCGTAATCAATATTACACGTGTAGTATAATCTCTTGACATGATTTTTATTACCTTTTATAAAATAGTAACTATATATTATTATAAAGAAAAAAAATCTATTTATAATATTTCACAATAAAAAACAATAAAAATAAGCATGAAAATTTTAAATCATCAGCCGAGGCTGTTAAAAAACAAACTATCTTTTACCAATAACAAGTATTGACAAGGATTTAAACAATGAGATCGCATTCTTGCATTGTGTTGTTGTTTGCTTACTTTTCCCGTGGTTATCTTTACTTTTTACAACATCCACAATGGTATTTGGTTTAACTCCTTTCAATACCTCACGATTCAAGGTAATTTAATCTTTTGAACTTTTTTGTTATTGTACGCTTTTTTATCCAACCGTCGAATTTTTAATAAAGACTATTTTCTTATCTGTGCTGACAGTTACATTCTATTTGTCTTTTTAGGGTTTAACTGTTTACTGTTAAGATCGGATGTAATTCACGCAGAATTTATGAGTGCAGCTGATTGAACTAGTACCGTGTGATATCACATGTTTAGCCCAATTGTGGATTTTGTATTTACTGGTTTTATTCTTGCGAAAACATCGCATGGAATTCCAAAATTTCAAATAACGGGATGGGGCATGATTTACATTGCATACCAAATGGTTTACTTTACAGTTTTACCATTTGCTAGTGCAGCAATTCGCTACTGAAACAAAGTGCAAGCAAGTAATTATTTAAACGTTCCAGTAACTAACCACATTGTGGGTGGTGTAAGTGATTACATCACGTTTAATGGTCATGGTAATAATCTAATTAGTGTGTCCAATCAAATGCTAAATAGCACGTCTGGAGCAACCCGGACAGAATTTGCAAATGCCATGATTAGCAAATGATTTACGGTTGATCACGAAGCATTTGTTTCGCTAAAGAATGGTCAACTAGTGCTTGCTCACGTTCCTAACACTAGTCAATTAGCCCAAATTTATCACAACATGGGAATTGGTTATGGTGCTATTCGCACTATTACTGCTAACAGTTTAGTTTACTTTCCCCAAAATGTTTATAGTGTTTATGGTTCGCTAACTAATTTAAATAAAAATGTACATTTGTATACCATCAGCACTTTAAACCACAGTACCATTATGCACATTTTTGATGCAATCAATTCCAGTAATTTTGACCCTGATACCAGCAAGTACAATTTTTATACTAGTACAGCTGGTTCAGGAGCTCAATTCGGTGTTTATGTTGGTTGCGTTATTGCATACTATATTTTCTTCTGTTGTTGATGAGCAATTGCTCAAGCGTGTGAAAAAGCTCACCTCAAACACCAAAAAGTTCATTAATAAGTTTGAATTAACAAACTTCCGTAATAAATATTAAGTGAATGATCGTTTAGTTTAAAACCTAAGCGGTCATTTTTTCATCAAAGCGGTTTATTAGTTAAATCTAAACCAGGATTAAACAGCATTTGGTTTTGTTTAAATTTTACTAATTGATTAGCTGGTAAAGTTTGTTTAATCTTGTTAATTAATTCATCATTGAATTTATTAATTAATGCTCACGCATCTTTTACCATTTGGTAATTGAAGGTGTAGTCCGAAATATCAATATTTAGACTTGGAATGTTAATCGCATACAAAATCATTGGGTTGTGATCACTATTTCATTCGGAAATGGTGATAATTGCATCATCCTTGTTTAAAGCATTAAATTCACTATTATTAAATTTAGCAATTAAATCACTAACTTTATATTCATTAACATGGTCAGTTTGTGTGGATAAATAGTTAGCAACTTGTTCACTGAATAAGTTGGCTAAACTTGGTAAATCAACTTGTTTAGCAATTTTAGCAATTTTAAATTCCATGGTTGGAAATAACACTTTAAACATAATTTTAAAGATGATTATTGGTTCATTCGTGTTTTCATCAGTTTCTAATTGCTTTTGGTAAATGATGTTATCAAAGTAAACTCCTTCGACATAGGAAGCGATTAAGTTAT
Organism: bacterium; assembly: GCA_017633835.1. Next base: position 885 of record JAGBOP010000008.1, on the reverse strand, counting down.
TTATTAATTGGGCATCTATTTCTTGTTTAGGATTATCAAATCATTCTTGGGCAATTTCACATAACTTGTTATAAAAACCAGGGTTACCACTCACCGAAGTTAAACCTGCATAGTTATGTGAATATTTATTAGTAAGGTATTTATTAGCTTGGTGATGTTCATTATCACTTACTACTAAGTTAAAGACTTGGAATGGTGAGGTGTAATCCAAGTGTAAGTGATAATTACTATTTTCCCAACTTAATTGGTTATGCTTAATAATTAAATTATCAGCAAAGGATTTGAGTTTTTTATCAAATTCGCTACTAGTTAATTCATCATAAGTTTGTTGGTATAGCATTCTGGTAAATTCATTATCACTTGCTAATAAGTCTAAATATTTAGTCATACTAAATGCTACTTGCTTACTGATGGTATAAATTTCGTGTGAATTAATAATTCCATTCACATTACTTAAATAAGTAATTGGATCGACTAAATTGGCTTTTGCCATGATTTTAAATGGATGTTCTAATACTTGTTGTTTTCACACTGCATCGTATGTTTGCATTATTTCACTAAAGCAATCTACATTTAGTTGACTATAAGCAAAATAATTATCAATTAAAATCTTTTGAAAAGTTGGGTCGGCAAATAAAATTTCGCTAAATTGCATTGTACTGATATAGTTATTCACAAATTTTGCAAATAAACTAGGAATTGACACAAAATTAGTGGCACTACATTGCGATAAATTAGTTGCTTTAATTTCTACCATTAATTGCGGTAATTGGTTGTGTTCTTTTCAATTTAACGCAAAGTTTTCATCAAAACCAAATTCCTTTAATAAACTAAGAGCACTTTGTTCATTTAGTTGTTGATTACCATATAAACTAGCAAGTTTAT
>JAGBOP010000007.1 GCA_017633835.1 bacterium | reverse complement strand
TTATTAACTAATAATACTTTTTTAAATGGTAGTGCTACTGCCACTTTAAACAAGTACATTGATTTAAGTTATGCATGAACTAAGGAACATGGTTTAGCATCGCATTTTGCAATTAAACCAACTGGTATTTATCCAACTACTGCCACCGCTAACTTAAGTAATGTTTCTTATAATCCAACTACTGGTGCACTAAACTTGCAAGGCACAAGTTTACCTAACATGCAATTTGCAGTTGATTATAATAATACCCAAGTTGGTACTTTTAGTACAAATAGCAATGGAATCATTGATACATCAAATAATGAATTAATTATTCCAAAAAATTTGAGTGCAACTGATGACTTTACAATTGTGGCATTAAAGTCAACTAGCAATAATACCAATGTGATTTATCCAGCTCCATATACTACGCATTTACAAGGTTTTAATCCCAAAGAAAGTTTTATTGAATTATCATTAGATGGAACTAATACCAAAATCTTGTTTGATGGATTTACTAATTCTTTAGCAGTTGCTAATATTTCAACTACTTGACCTGCTTATGCTACTAGTGATGGTAATTATAGTACCGATGCTTTAACTACTTCAAGTACCTTTGGTGGTAGTGGTGAATTAAACATTAATATTACTAATGACAGTGGAGAATTAGTAAAATCAAGTTCATTTGATTTTACAAGTGGGGAAGCAGTAAGTAAACTTTATACTTTTTTAGATTCTTTACCATATGAAAATGGTTATACCTATACTTTTTTAGGCAATGGTTTTAGTTTTAGTAACATCTTTGATAATGGAGTGGTAGTTGGTTATGGTTCAAGTATCATTAACCACGTCAACCAATCTTCTTTTTTAGTTAATGCTAATGGCATTACTTGCACTACCACCCAAACCATGCACGATGGTTATTTAGGAGCAGTAAATGAATATTACGGTAGCGGAGCTAATTCGAGACGTTGAAATGCTACGTATGGTTGATTAGCATGTAATAGTGGGGATATTTATACCACTGATTACAACCATGAAAACTGGTATAACCCCAACCAATTAATGGTTGAAGTAGCCAAACAAATTGCTGATACTTATTCCAACCCTGTGAATGAAGTTATGGCATTGTTTGACTGAACTTACAACAATATTTATTATGGGACTTCAGCTGATGGATACTATGAACCAGTGCGGGGATATTTCCAACACCTTGAAGGGGTGTGTGCTAACATTTCTGATGTATTTGGGGCATTATTAAAAATTGATGGATTTGTGTCCCGGCAAGTATGAGGTAGTGTTGATAGCATTAATGTGAATTTGGTGCAAAGTCAAATGATGAATGATCTTGATCATGAATGAACCCAAGTATGAATGCCAAGTTTACAAGAATGAATCACGTTAGATCCAACGTGAGATTGAGCCCTACCATTTGGTGATTTGGAATCGCAATTTAATATTGATCGCTGTGATATGACTATTAATGTGGTGGAATGGCCAGAAAACGGTACGGGATTATATTACGATAGTTATGGAACCTTATCATACCATAATTATGCGTATGATAATTACTTCTCATACTTTAAAGGGTGTGAATACGAAGCATTATTAAATTTAGGAAGAGATTTTGATATCTTACCTGGTATGAATCAAAATACTTACCAATATTCATATGCATTAACGCTTGCACAAATTATTAATTGAGCAGCTAATCCAAAGAATAGTATTTCTAATAATAGTTATGTTTTAGATTACATGTACCCAAGATAAAACATAACTCAACTATTTAGTGGTGACTTTTTTAAAGTCATCTTTTTTTATGCTATTTTATTAGAGAAAAAAATTAATTATTATTTCTTTAAAGATAGAATATTCTTAATTATGAAATTAAGTTAAATCATTATCATCTTAATCATTTCTATCAATTTTTGTAAAACTCGCATTTTAATAATTAAAATAACATTTATTTATTGGGGTGAATATGATGACAATTAATGAATTAATTAAGGAATTAAAGATAACTGATATTAAGCACGCTAAACTAAAAAATGTATGTGAATTTGAGCGAGGTAATACAGTTAATAAAAATCTTCTTGAAGAAGGGAATATTCCTGTAATTTCTTCTGGAATAGAACCAATTTCATTCACAAATGTTGCTAATCAGAATGCTGGAGTTATTACAATAGCCACTAGTGGAAGTGGAGCCGGAAAAAATATATTTTTTTGGGATAAACCAATCTATGCATCTGATTGTTTAACTATTAAATCAAATAATAACCAAATATTAATTACTAAGTATCTTTATTATTATTTTATTAATAAAAAAAATACTTTATCCACACTTACTAGTGAAGGAGCAATTCCTCATATTTATGCAAAAGATCTTTACAATTTGGATATTTATTTTCCTTCTTTGCCATACCAACAACAAATTGTAAAGATCTTAGATGATTTCACGGAACTCGAAGCGGAACTCGAAGCGGAACTCGAAGCGGAACTCGAAGCGGAACTCGAAGCGGAACTCGAAGCAAGAAAGAAACAATATGATTACTGGCTTCATGCTCTTCTTGATTCAAAGATGGGTATGCTTAATGATAAAAATATTACATATGCTAAATTAAAAGATGTATGTGAAATTAAACGTGGTGAAAAAATTACACGAGATGAAATAATTGATATTGGATATCCAATTATTAGTGGCGGCAAAAATTATTTAGGATATGCTAATAAATACAATGCAAACGAAAATACCATTACAATTTCTCGTGCTGGAAATCCAGGTTTCGTTAATTCAATCAATGAAAAATTTTGAATCACTGATTTTTGCTTTTATATTGGAAAAACAGTTGAAAAAATTAATTATCGATATCTTTATTACTATTTAAAAAGTATCCAAAATGAAATTTATAGTTTATGTTTAAGTGGATCTATTTCTACATTGAATATGGCAAACTTATCATTATTATCTATTGCCTTTCCTTCTTTAGACACACAAAATAAAATAGTTTCCATTCTTGATCAATTTAATAATTTAACTACTAATCTCCAAGATGGGATTCCTGCGGAAATTAAATTACGTAAAGAACAATATCATTATTATTTAAAACAACTACTATGTTTTGACAAGCAACTAAAAATAGATTAATTGCTTTTTTAATTAATTTTATCAATAACAATTTCAATTATGCAATTTGCCCATAAAAAAGATTGTGACTATGATATTTCAAAATATATTCTTCATGATGATTACTATCAAATAACCAAGCAATTTATCGAAAAACCAAAACATTTATTAATAAAATTTCGCTGAATATTCTTTTCAGTAGCAATTCCGGAATGAATTTTGTTAATTGCTTTATGCGTGTTAGCAATTTATTATTTAAATTTATATCAAGATATTAATAACACACTTGTTGAATAGTTGTCCTGGGCAGTGGAGGAATTGTCTTCGTTGGTTTATTATGATGGATTTTGCATCTTGCTAATAAATTTAATAACGCCTTTTTAAAATTAGTAGTAATGGGATGCTTAGAATCTAATTTAAACACTTATCCACACTTATTAATGAATGTTTTATTTTTATTAGGTGATATTGCTAATTATGATTTTAATAATTATTGAATCGTACCTACTAATTGAGAAATTTATGGTTTTGCTTTATTCTTTGCGAAATTAAATGAATACTATCTTCAACATCATCCTATCAATGTTACATTAATTGCAAATCATTAATTTAATAATCAATAGATATAAGCAGTAAGGAAGTGTAAACTTCCTTACTTTTTTGTCACTTTACAATCTAATTAAATATTTAATTGATATCGAAAATTAATGATTTATATAGGATGCAAATTAAATCATTAAATTTAAATTATGCTAATATATAAATATACTAAATAGAAGGAAGGATTTATGCAAAAAGTAAAATTTAAAATAAAACGTTTTTTTAAATGAATTATTGCCTTTTTTGTTTTAATTTTGACGTGCTGTGCAATAACTGCTCCAATTGAATGTACCAAAGAATCAACCCAAACTGAACAAACTAGTGCAGTTGGTGCAACCAAAACAAGTAACTTTAATCTTGATGAAGCAGTAAAGAAAACACCTGAAAGTAAAGTGCTAGCAAAACTAGAAGATGGTTTTAATGAAAACAATGCAAGTTCATTAATTGCCTTAAATCATCAAAGTATAAAGGAATTGAAAGAAGAAAAAATTGTCCAACAAGATGCAATCAAAAATGTAAAAGAAATTTATGCTGGAAAAATAAATTTACAAGATAAAATAGATCAACTTAAAGATAAATTAGCAAATGACTGCAGTAAGAAACAATTAGATTATTTAAATCAATTAATTAATGATAAAAAGAAACAAGTTGAAGCAAATCAAAAACTTAAATATCATGAATTAGAACTTCATCAACTTCAATCAACTAATTTGTTTTATTACAATATTGCACAAAACAAATTAAATAATACACATGAAAAACTAGAATCATTAGAAAATGAATTAAAAAATGGAAGCAATGGAATGCTAACATTTGCTTGTGTTTCCACAACAGCAGCAATTGCTTCAGGTGCGATTGCAATAGCGATTTGGGCGATTCCGTTTTTTGGTTGGTTTGAAGAAGGATTTGCAATCGCTGATACTTTGATTGATACAGCTGCTGCTTGTGTAGCATGAGCAGCATATTATGCATTTCAAGATGCAAATACTCCAGTAGAAAATAGTTTATTTAATACTGGAACAGGAATGGCTTCAGCTTCCTCAGTATGTTTACTTATAGATTTGGCAAATACAGTCAATGCGATTAATAAATTACCGTCTACTGTAGAAGCAGTGAGTGCTATTACTACCACTGACGAAGCAACTAATCTTGCTGGTTCAACTGCAGAACCAGAAGTTGCAACATGATATGATGTTGCAATAGATGTTGCTGCAATTGTAGTTGATAGTGTAAGCATGGCCGTTGGTTCGCTTAGCCAATTTTTACCTGGTGATATTGCCCAAATTAAACAAGAAATTTCAGCAAAGAATAATTAATTTTAAAAATGGCTGGAAAAATTTGCCTGGAAACTGTAATTTTTCTTTGATCGAGTGTTTTTCTTGCATGTGCTTGTTATCTTTTATGTCAACGAATAAGATTACTTTATTTAGACGCTCATCCTGAAAAACGAAAAAGATGTCCTGTTTACTATGTTGGTAGATATATTGGTAATCAAAAATATGAACCAATCTTAGTATGTTCCAAAGAAAAATATCATCATGAACGAAATACTTGATTTCCGATTATAATTTATTTAATTTTATGAATAGGTTTATTAACTTTCTTTTTTATTTTAGTGTTTGATAAAGGAACAACGGCGTGATTTATTTATGCAAAATAATGTAACAAATAATAATCAAAATCAACCAAGTGATTTTGATGAACAAAAAAGACAAAAACTAATGGAAGTAGTTAATGAGTATTTAAGTACTCATAAGAAACCATGATATTTTCATCAAGATAAAATTAAACCAAGTAATAATCCTTATGCAAATGATTATGATAAAGCTATTTATTTTCCGGTAACAAAATGAGCACCATGTTCAATTCCAATGCCAGTTTTCAAATACTTCAATACTTTTGTTGTTGGAAGACGTGCTTTAATTTCAGCAAAATGAGATTTTAAAGCAAAAGCAAAGTGGCCCGGATTTATCAATAGTTTTAGGATGTGAGGTGGCTCATACTCTATTACTTCAATGTGGGCTTTTATTGGTGTATTTTGCTTTGGTCTAATTATTTTTATCGTTTTTATGGCAGTTGCTTTATAACTTATTAAAGATTTTCATAAAATAAATAAATATTCCTTTTATTAAAATTCACTGATATTTATGTTGAAATATATCAAGAATAGAAGTTTAAAACTTCTATTTTTTTATTCATTATCAATAAATTAGTTCTTTTACTTATTAATTAAAATGGGACACTCACATAATTGTAGGTTTTTTGGAAAAGTACTCTTTCAAACATATGAAATGACAACTAAATGTGTTGTCATTTTTTATAATTAAATTAAAAGGAGAAAATTATGCGAGATTGAAATTTAATAATTAAAATATTGATATTTCGCTTTTTAATTTATGCAGACAAAATGATCTGCATGAAGCGAAATAAAAGCAGGTATGAATGTATTTCAATTCGTGAGAAAACAATCATTCTTTTTAGGTGAAAATTTGTAATAAAAAGACGATGTTATTTCGATAATTGAAATCAAGAATATGTTTATTTATTAGATGAATG
>JAGBOP010000006.1 GCA_017633835.1 bacterium | reverse complement strand
TGTCAAAAGTAACGAGTTTATGATTAGCAGGAAAGACTTTATCAAAAATTGATTTTAATTGCTTGCTAGCAAGCAAAAAGATGACATCGTGTTTGTCATAGTATTTTTGTTCTTCTTGACGATAATGAGCAAATTCAGAAGCAAATACTTTTTCAAATTTATTGGTTTTATCATCAAGGAAATAAATTTTTGGTTCATCGCTATTTGGTTTGCCAGTTGCTAAAAAGAAGCACACTCCCCCACCTATTTCGACATTATTAAATAAATTAGATGCATCATTAAAGTTATATAAAGTGGATAAATATCCATCACTAAGCATTAACTTATTAATCTTCTTAATTTGTTCTTTTCCTTGATTATGTACTTCTCAAGTTTTGGGAATGATGTAACTAAAATATTTTGGTTGCAATTTAATCGCTAGTTCTACAAATTTAGGATAAATTGGGGTATGCGATAAAGGATTAGTAGGACTATCTAATTTTGAATATGGTGGATTACCGACGATGGCATCAAAATTGATTGTTTCATTATTCTTCGTTTTTATTGCCATACTATCTTGAATTTCTTGAAAATTATCTTGATCTAATTTGTCAATTAAATCTTCTTGTAAATAGATATTTGGTTGAATATATTGATTAAAACCAACCAAAGTTCTGATTGTAATTGCTTTTGCCATTTTGGTTTGGCAAATAGCAAAAATATTATGTTGGATAACTTGTTGTCAAATTAATTCTTCATTAAAAGGAATTTTATTTGCTTCTAATTCTTGTTTATATAGTTGAAAAAAATTAAATGCATTGTATAAACTGTATAAACCAGTTTTTGAATAAATATCCAATACTTTATGATCTTTAGCATAAATGTTTTTAGTATTAGGTAAATCTATAAAATGGGGTTCACATTCTTGACTATAATCATTAGTAAAGAAATTTCAACCACCAATGCAAGTGCCCAAATGCATGTTAATTACTTTTCATGGTGTTAAAACAATTTCCTTTTCTGGATTTTGAAAAGTGTTAAATAAATTAGTAAGAGCAACAATTCGGTCTTTAATGGGTAACGAAGAAGCATTTTTTAAATCAAGTAAGATTTTGCGAGCACATGCATTAAATAAATCTTCCTTAAAGCACTTTGCTAGTTCATTAAAGCGTTCTTTTGTCACAGATGGGGGCATAAATTGATTTCATGATTCATTATCAATATCATTGGTAATTAAATCAAGATGGATATCATCTTGGGGGTTATATGCACCAAAAATTAATAGTGGAAACCTCGTGGCAATTGATAATAAGGCTGATAATAATTCTTTACGTTGGGCCTTTTTATCTTTTTCTTCTTTTGACAATAGTTGGTGGTTTTTTGTTGATCTGTTGGTACTATCGCTTAGATGATTATCATTTAATTTAATCTTGTTCTTGATTAATTTAGATTCACCAAGCGTTTTACCAATTGTTTTTAATAAATCAATTTCTTTTGTATTTAGTTCATCTAATACTGAACTTTTAATTAACTTTGTTGACAAAAAACCACTATCACAAATAATGCGAATATTGTTTTCCTCAATTTGACTAATTAACTTCTTTGCATCATAGGCAAAAAATGAATTATCTTTCTTGGCAATTACTGGTAAATAAGTTAAATTAGTTGTTAAGATTTTTTCAATGCTATTTTGATCATTTAACTTTGCTTGATTTTTTGCAATTGTTTGTTGCATGATTAAAGCTCGTTGGGGAGCAAAATCAAATACATATCCTACTTCTTTAATCTTACCAGTTGTTTCATCCTTGTAAGGAGATTGTACTCGAAAGATAGTTTGCATATATTGCGAAGCTGAAGTATTACTACCACCGGCCAAGTATAAAATAGCAGTTCATTGTCCAATCGTAATTCCTCTCGTTAATCTTCTGCATGATAAAGTAATCGTGTGCTTATAATTTTTTATTGCATTTTCAACTGCTAATTGAGCGCTATTAGCATCTTCGCTATTACCTGAGACATCTATAATACCAAAAGTGCCAAAAATGGGATGTTGTTCCAATAGTTTTTTTAATGCTTTACAGGAACTAACGTTTGGTAAATACCAAAAAGTATGTTTAAAGTATTGTCGATATTCATCATTACTAAATGGATATTGTTTATTATCTTGCTTCACTAATAAATCAAGGAATTGTTTAACCATGCTTTCATTAACAAAATGATATTCATGGTTTTCATCTTTAGTACATTTAAAGAATTCTTCAAAACTAAAGTATTCATCAGTTTGGTCAGTATATTCTTTATCATTAAGATGCAAATCCTTTTGTAAATTAATAAGGTATAAACGTAATTGGGGTAAATCTTGATAATAGTTAATTAATTCGCTTTTTAGTTTTTCTTTTGCTTCTTGTTCATCAGTATAATTTCAGGTGTAAACTTCATTTCTTTTAAACTGATCAAGAATGCGGTAAGGAGTACCAGATAAATATAATCATTTTGCATTCGGACATGCTTCTTTTAGGTTATTAATTAGTTTTTCGCCAAGAAAGCTTGTAGTTCCTTCATCAGCTTCATCAATAATAATTAAGTCTCATTGGGCGTTTAGTGCTAATTCATTTTTATTAAATTTTTCACTGCCTTTTAAATCTTGCATGCTATAAAAAACAATTGCTTTGCTATTTAGTGATTTAACACTAATTTCTTGATGATTTTTATCAACTAATAATTCCCCAAATTTTTTAGCATAAAACATATATCCATCGTGATCCATGCCTAAAGTAGTAAAATCTTTTAACCATTCTTTTTGAACTCCGGGACGATTGGTAAAAATACAAATATGTTTAAAATTTAAGTTATAGTTAAAAGAACTAGTGATTAATTTAAGAGCACTAAACGTTTTGCCAAACCGCATTTTGCATGCTCATAAGAATTGATTAGATGTTTGGAAACATTTTAATGCTTTATCCACGGCTGCTTGTTGACTAGGTCGTAAGATAATGTCATTTGAAGTAGCATTACTAGTTAATAAAACAGTTTTTTTCTTGGCACTATTAATGGCATCAATTGCTTCTTGGGTGGAAATCTTAAATCATTCTTCTCCCCCTTTAATCCCAATGGTTTTAAAATCAAATCGGATTTTATTGTTACGTTCAAGAATAAAATGAACATCTTTATCACTAAAATCTTCACCAGCATTAGTTTTTGCAATCGTACAATACAGTAAAATTCTTCTTACTCCTGGGGTTTTAGTTTGTTCATCAATCCTTTCATTTGCATATTTTTGAATTAATAAATCATTAGGGGAAATTTCGGATGCTGGTAAATTAAATCACCCATGGGTGAAACCAATTTTTACTAATTCTTCATGATCAGCATCAGGAATTGTATAAACATAAATAATTGGATAGCAATATCCTAGTGGATTATTTATTGCATACTTTTCGTTAAAGTCTTGAATCATTATTTATCCTTAAATTGATAATTTTTTACTTAATTACGCACGTAATTAAGAAAATCTCTTTCTACAATCAATTGTAACGAAATAAATTTAAATAAAATTGTTATTGCACAATTGTTAAGACAATTATTTACATTATTTAAATGCAATTAAATCAGAATTAATAATTAAATATAATTAAATTTACTCTAAGAGGACAAATCCATGAATAAAGAAGAAAATCACTTAATTAAAGAACAAAACTACAAGATTTTGGTCAGCGAAAGCGTTGGGAAAGGTCACCCTGATAAAATGTGTGACCAAATAGCTGATGCTATTTTGGATGCTTGTTTAAAACAAGATGATAATAGTCGAGTAGCATGTGAAGTAATGGCTGCTAACACTGTAATTATGGTAGGAGGGGAAATTACTACCAATGCAACAGTGAATGTGGAACAACAAATTTGAAACGTGGTTAAACCACTAGGATATAGTGAAAATAGTTTCACTATTATTTGCAATATTAATAAGCAATCAGATGATATTAGCAAAAAAGTTAATAAAGACAATGGTAGATATGCTGCTGGTGACCAAGGGATTACTTATGGATATGCTACGAATGAAACCAAGAATTATTTACCAATCCAATATGACATTGCTAATAAATTATTAATTGCTGTTGAAAATGCAAGAATTAGTAAAAAAATTATGTGCATTAAAGCCGATATGAAATCCCAAGTAGAATTGCACCAATATCCTGATCATTATGTGGTACATAAAATAATTCTTGCTATTCAACACGAAAAATTTAATAGTAAAAAAGAACAAGATGCTTGAAAGCAAACAATTCGCAATCTTGCGAATGAAGTATTAGCAACTTATAATTTACATGCTGACGATAAAAACATCATGGTAAATGATGCTGGTGATTTTATCATTGGTGGTCCAATTGGTGATACTGGATTAACTGGTCGCAAATTACAAGTTGATACTTATGGCACTGAAGCTAGACATGGTGGAGGGGCTTTAAGTGGTAAAGACTACACCAAAGTTGATCGTTCAGGAGCATATTTAGCACGTTGAATTGCTAAGAATGTTGTTTATAACAAATTAGCATCCAAATGTGAAATTGGTTTAGCATGAGAAATTGGCAAAGAAGTACCAGATGAATTAATTGTTAATTGTTTTGGCACTGAAACATGTTCTTTACAAACAATTAGAGAATTAATTATTAAGAATTTTGGTGATTTAAACATTAATGATGTAATTAAGGAATTAGATTTAAAGAAACCAATTTACTTTCAAACAAGTGTTTATGGCCATTTTGGGAACGATAAATTCCCCTGAGAAAAAACATTTACTTTTAAACAATAATTTAATTGATGACATAAGAAAAAGATGGAACGAAAAATTCCATCTTTTTTTATCGCATTGTGCTTGGAACTAGTAATTTAAATTCTTTATAGTCCTTAACAATATCACTGATTTGTTTGGTAAAGAATTCTAATGTATCTGGTGTTGATTGATGAGCAAATGCTCATTGTCAAGAAGTTAAGCAAAATAAAATTACCAACCCTTTAAAGGTTTTTCATTCGTGTAAATTATGGATAAATTTAGTTAATACTTGTTTAACTAATCGCGGTGCTTTTTTGAAAGTAAAAAAGTATAGTTTAACTAAATCCTGATAATTTGGTTCAATCCCACAGCGGTTGAAGTCAATTAAATTTACTTCTTCACTATCTAAGTCATAGAGTAAATTTAAGAAATTAAGATCACCATGGTTCATCGCATATTTACTAAAACATAAACTTGATCAATGTTTTTTTAAATGATGAACTAATAAATAAAATAAATGTTTTTTATTTGCATCAGAATTTATTTGCAAGTAATATCTTCCAATTAAATTAAATAATCTTGCTTTACGATCATTAATGAAATGATGCTTATGGAAATATAAATTGGCATTTTTTAATTGATATTGGTGTACTAATTGCACTAAGACTTGAATTTGGTCAGCTAAATATTCAATTTCATCCCAATTTATTAAAATAACTTGGTTTAAACTAGCGCCTGGTTTTCATTCTAACAATAAGCAATATCAATTTAAAGAATTCAATTTAAATGGTTTAAAGGCAACTGGAACATTATTCGTAAATTGATGCAATCACTTTAGTAATTGATATTGCTTTAAATAGTTATATTCTTCTTTACCAACATGTTTAAAGTATTCATCAATAGCAAATGCTCTTAGCAAATATTCACTGTTGTCATCACAAATGATATGGAATTTAAGATCCCCGCTTCCCTTTAGTTTACTAACTTCTTTTACTTTAGTATGATTAATTTTTAATTTTAATAACACATCTAATTGTTTATTAGATTGATTGTTCACAAGGTCGTTCGTCATTATCTTGTAAGTATTTTTCTCCGTAGTATGCCATCATTACTCCGTTATCACCCGTATACTTTAAATCCGTCATGTGTAATGATCTAATCCATGATTCTTTTTCTAATGCATGTTTTAAAGTTTGCGAAGCACTAACTCCACCCCCGACAAAAACATTATGAATGTGGTAAATGGTTGCTCAATAGTGCAATTTTCTTACCATTTCTTCCGTGATTCATTTCATGGCACTAGCAGCAATTTGTTCCTTAGTATATTTATGATGATTGCTATTATTATTAATTAAAGTAAGCACATGAGTTTTAAAACCAGAAAAACTAAAGTTTTCATTCTTTCCACTGTGTTCAATTAGTGGTACAATTGCTAAATCATCCCGGTACGTTTCATCAATGGTTTTTCCGGCTGGATAATCAATGCCTAATCTGCGACCAATTTTATCTAAGCATTCCCCAGCAGCATCATCAGTTGTGCATACTAATTGCGTAATGTTACTTGCACTACTTACTTTAAAGATGGAGGAAGTTTTGCCAGATACTACTAGTGCTAAAAAAGGATACTTTACATCCTTTTGGTTAATAGCTGCACTAAAGATGTGCCCACCAATGTGACTTACTCCAATTGGGTGTAATCCTCATTGTCAACCTAATGTTTTAGCAAAAGTATTAGCAACGTGTAAACCACCAATTAAACCCGGTCTGGCAGTATAAACAATATCGGTGATTTTTGAAACATCAAAATCTTTCACTAATTTTGCTAACATTTTTTGCATGTTTTCTTCATGCAATCTGCTAGCAATTTCTGGAATAACTCCTCCAAATTGAGCTTGCACTTTGGCACTACTATATAAATCTTGGTATAAAACCTTTCCTTCGCTTACAATGCCAATGGCAGCTTCATCACAACTACTTTCAATTCCTAAAACAACGTGTTTTTTATTTTCCATTGTTATTCATCCTTCTTTTTATCATTTGTTTCATCATTAATTTGATTTTGCATTAAGTCATTTAATGCATCTTGGTATTTTTGCATTAAATCCTTTTTTTGTTGTTGATATTGATTGATGATATCTTGCAAAATCGCTTGCTTATTTATATCACTTAAACTATTGCGATAAGTAAAAACTGCATAGTTTAATTTTTGTTGCATTTGTAAATCAATTTCGGTTAATTTATGGTCATAAATTGCTTGTACACTACTTTTATAAAATGCTTTGGCATTACTTTCTGGTGCTTGTTTTATCGTTAAATTTAAACTAATGGCATCAGTAGTTAATTCTTTGAATTGTTTACTGTTAAATAAAAAGCCTAAAGCATTCTTTGCTTTTAATAAACTAGTATCTTCACTATTCACAATCGTAATTGCAAGATTTTGACTGAAATCTTGAGCAATTATTTTCATTAATTCTTTAATCGCATTATCATCTTGGTTCATTAAAACCATGATGCAATTTAAATCACTAAAAATGCTGTAAGTATAATTTAATAATCTTAAATTAAAGTAAATTTGACTATTACCAACATTTTCCATGTTAAATACAAATTGGTGATTTAATTGACTAATTCCTTTTAACATTGGAATGTTTTTATTAAGAATTTGGTTAAACTTTTTTACTAAATTTAATTTCAAAATTAAATAGTCTTGAATACTCATACTATTAACTTTCGGCATGATTTTCTTTTTCCGATAATCATATGCCGAAATAACTGCTATGAAAATAATGGTAAAAACAATTGGTACAATGACATCAGAAGCATCAAAATAAGAAATTCAAATCTTCGGTACTAAAATGGCTTGCCCAGCTTGATCAGTATTAAGAATTAAATCACTAGTTAATAACTTTGAGATATCTAATCCCCCAATTTGATTTTGGTTAGCAACAAAGAATGCATGCAATAATTCTTGCATTTGACTAGTTAATTGCACAATCATAAAGGTACTACCAACTTTAAAAATCATTTTGTCAACATCCGCTGGTGTTAAGTTTAATTGGTGCAACATGTTAGCAATAGCTGGTTGGGTATAATATGATGAGTCAGTTCCAATTAATTTTAAAATTCCCGCTGCCTCGGAGTTAGTAAAGACATACCCAATGAGTTGGTTATTAGCATAAATAGCACCTTGGGCTTCCCCTCTAATTAATAATAATGATTTAGTGGTACTAGTAATAATTGGAATAGCTAATCCAAAGATTAACGCTAAAATTAAACCAATAATGCACCCAAGATAAATTAACTTTTCAATGATTTGTAAAACGCTATATCGCTTATTACTTAAGCTTTGGTTCTTCTTGTAATCGGTCGTGTAATACCAAAACTTAATTCACCATGCTAACAACGGATTTTTTAATCGTAAGCGATAATCAAAACTTTGATTAAGGATATAAAACAAACGGTCACTGCTAAATACCGTACCGTTATCATGACAATAGTCTTGATTGATATGTTGCAGATGGCCGTAAGTTTTATTGGAAATTAATACAACTTTACTCATTTAAAAAATAAATTAATTATTTGTTTTTAAACTATTAGTAATTTCTTCAATAATTAAATTGGATTTGGTGAACCATTCAAATTCGTTAATGCGATAAACTTTATATCCCCTTGATTCAAGGAAACGTTGGAAATCAACTTTTTCTAACCATTTAGTTTCATCTTTAAAATCATTTAAACTATCAACTAACACAATTAAATTAATGGCATTATATTCACTATTCATGAAGGCAAAGTCAACGTTTTTAGATCCAATATTAAAGTTGCTAATTAACATGTTTGCTTCTTTAACTGCTTCAAGTTTAGGGAAAATCCGTTTGTTAAATTCAGTTTGGGAATTATTATTTTCTTCATTTAGCGCATACATATCCGATAGTGATTTGCGATTACTGCAATCATTGGCATATTGTAAATAAGCTTTGAAGATTTCAATGCCTTCATTTTGACTGGCATTCTTAATGTCAGTTGGAGCAAAAGAAGATACCACATCAATTTCTTTTTTGGCTCTAGTTACTGCGACGTTAATGCGGTATTTACCGTTATGGGTCCGAATAGGACCAAAGTTTTCAGTAAATTTATCGTCTGCATTCTTGCCGTAAGTAGTATCAAAAACTACTAAATCTGCTTCTTCTCCTTGAATATTTTCCAAGTTAGAAACATTAATCTTTTTGCCAAGATGTTCACTTAGAATGCTATCACTACTAATGAATGACATTACCTTATCCATTTGCTTAACGTTTGCAGTAATAACAATCATGCTGTCATATTTGTCAAGGTTAGCAACCATTACTTCCACATCTTTTTGGGCATTTTCAATGTTGGTACTGTCATCTCTAAATTGTCCATCTAACACGTCATAAACTTTAATTGCGTTCTTACCAATTTCATGGTTGTAAGAAGCAAATTCAAGTTTATTATCATAGAAATATTTATTACTAAAGTCAATTAATTGAGCATTATCACTACGGTAGTGGTTAATCAAACTAAATTCATTTCAAGATAAGGAAATTGCTTTTTCTAGCAATGAACCAGCAATATCTGAGAAGTTATCGGATGCTGTATAAGCTTCATCAGCATCAATATCTTCAATGGACATGAAGTAAGTTGATGGTTGTAATTGCTTATCATCTCCTGCTACCACTTTAATCTTGGTTCGATAAACAATGGGGTAAATCTTTTCTAATAAGATTTGACTAGCTTCATCAAAAATACCATAATCATAAATACCTGGTTTTAACGGAATATAAGTAGCAATGCTTTCAGGGTTGCCTAATCAAATAGAAAATATGTCTTGTAAGCATTTACGATTTGTATCAATGAACTTAAAGATTTGGGGGCGTTTTTTTAATTCATAAGAACCTAAAATTTCCACAATCTTTTTCTTTTCGTCATCTTCTAATGAAGCAAGTTTAATCTTTAACTTTAAAATTAAGTACTTATAAACAAGATTTAACGTATCTTTACTTAAAGTAACATATTCATCAGTTTGGGCATTAATTAAATCTTGTAATGTTTCATGATTATTAAGGTTGACATTATTTTTCTTAATTAGTTCATCAACATTTTTAATTTCGGAATATAAGATGCATTGATCAAAGTTAAAGTCTCCTGCTAAAAAGAACTTAAAGTATTTGAAGTCAAGGAAGTATAATTTTTGGTCAAAGTATTGCCTAAATAATGGATCATCTAACGCTGGAATGTAATAATAAAAGGCATTTGGATCTAACAAAATATTGAAATGAACTGCAATATTTCTTAATTGGTCTTGCCCATTTAAGATTTTCATATTAGAATGAACGAAGTCAAAATAATCTTTTGCTTTTTGTGGAATTGATTTATTTTTGTACTTTATTTTCTTTAGTAATGGTAAATCCTTAAGATATTCATCGCCAGCTAAAAATAAATCAAACTTATATGCTTGATTAGCATTATCACTAACATCTTCAATGTGTTTTTGAAATTCATCAACTTCACTAAATGATTTATCTCATAATTCTTTTCCTAAATAGGAATGGAATTCAGCTAATTTTTTGACTGGTTCATAAAGTTCATCTAAGTTTGCAACTAAGTAATTTAGTTCTTCTTGCTTGATTTCGTTTTCATCTAGTAATTTCTTAATGTTATTAGCAATGTGTTCTTTTTGACTAACATCATTTAAATCAAGCAACTTCGGAAAGACTTTTAATACTTCTTGCACGTGCATTGCATCTTGTTGATACTTATTAATTTCTTCATGAACTTTATCAAAAAATTCTTTATAGTGAGCAAAGAAATCACTTGGTTTAATGTTATTTGCTTCTAATTTTGGTTCAACGTTCTTGATGAAGTAATCAACTGTTGCTGTATTGTCTTTCAAAACATCAACTTTATCTTTAAGTTGATTTTTGATGTCTTGATAATGGGCAAAGTTAATGTCCCGAATATCTTGGTTGCTGAATAAAGCACTATATTCGTGTCATTTCCTTTTTAATTTGACATCAAATTGCTTTGCTTTTAATTGGTTTAGCAATTTATCAGCTTCTTGTTTATCAATATTTAATTGATTATTTTTATAAGTAGGGTGACTTCATTCATTACCTAAGGTATCTTTCAAAACTTTGAAGGTTTTATAGAATTCATCACTATTATCATAATCAGTGATTGGTAAAAAGAATGGAGTTAAATTAGGTAATCTTTTTAAGATGACGTGAATAGCAACCATCTTTTCACTAACTAATAAAGCACTTTTACCTTCAATCAAGATATTTAATAATAAGTTAGCAATGACTTGGGATTTACCTGTCCCTGGGGGACCAAAGATAACGGTGTTTTGGTGTAGTGCTGATCTAATGGCATAACGTTGATAAATATCAACTTTTTCATCAGCAATAAAAATTGATGGGCCATTGGTTTCTTGTTCAATGAAATATTTACGTGGTAAGAAGTCTTGGTCTCCTACACTAAATGGATCGTAATTAGGCGCTTCTTTTTGTAATTCATTAATTTGCCGGTAAAGGATGGCGTCATTAATGTCGTAAATTCCTAACACGCATTCATCTTTAATGGTTGGCTTGGTAATATCTGAGACATATTTATTAAATTCCTGCATTGTTAGGTCATCAAAATCATGCGGTTCTTGTTCTAATTTAATATCTTCACCAATTAAACGATTTAATTCTTTAATAATGTCATCTAATGTTTGATATTTATTAGGATCAAGATTAGCATTCAAACCTTTTAATCTTGCTAAATAGATTAATAACTTTTCATTAACAATCCATTTATTATTACTTTGTTGAGTGTCAGGACTTTGACTTACAATTTTATGTTCATCAAAATTAAATTCAACTGGTAAAAAGATTAAGGGAGCACGGACACTTTTATTGTCTTCAAAATTTACATATAAAAAATAACGGGCAATAAATAAAGTTTTAATCCCTTGTTTGTTATATAAACTTTTATATTTCCTATTAATCCCTTGGAAATCAGCTTGTAAATCTTGATTAATTTTTGCTAATTCGTTTTTAATTGCAAGGTTTAATGCTTTCTTAATTTCTTCGAAATTAGCATTTTCTCCATCATTTAGTTGGATATTTTGTTGGGAATCACTTAAACTAGAGATTTCAGGAGTTTTATTTAAAACTTCATTTTCATTAGTTAAGACATCAGTATTATTGATATGGAAAGCAGGTCAATAAAAACTCTTCTTATCGTTTTTATCATGATAGTTAGTAAGTAATTGATTAATTTTAGTAATCGTACCATAAATACTATCCTTATTATTACTCATACGATCAACTAACTTACTAATTTCATCTTTTAGTTCGCGAATATCAATTTGTTTAGGAATTGGTAAGAAAGAATTTGGGGCATTGTTGAACAATGAAACGATGTCTTGTTGGCTATATACACTATACAAATCATAAAAGCAGCGGTGCTTAGTTGATAATAACCGAATGCAGCCCCCTTTTGTATTTGCTTGCAGTAAATTTTCTGACTTTTTTTCAATAATTGTTTTTTCCATAGATTTAACTACTTTCTTTCGTTATGTCTAAATATAATTTTATAATTTTTTATGCTTTTGCTTTTTTGTTTATTTATCGCAATATTTAATAAAATAAAAACGCAAAAAATAGAAAAGAAAAGGAGGGAAAAAATGAATAATGATAATGAACTAACTAAGCAAGCAGATTTTAATAGTAAAAAGCATGATATTATTCGGGATGAAAACATTAAATCTTGTTATTTCTTTTACATCAATAATATCAGTAAAAATTTTGATTTAGATCTGCAAGATTATCACTTTGATGAAAGTGATGAATTAAAGCAAGGTGATTTAGAAAATTTGAAGGAATTCCAGCAAATTACTAAATCATCAACGGTTATTCGAGTTATCAATAAGGTTTTTAACCGGATTGCTAGTTTAACTACCACTAAAAATAATTCCTTATTTGTGAACTTAAATGGCCAAAACGATGAACCATTTTATTTATCTTATGATAAGAATAATGATTTTTCTAGCAACATTTTAGGGAATATTCACACCAATAAAATGTACTCATTTACGTCCAAGGTAAATAAAAATAGTTATTTATATCGTTTTGTTGACCAGTTATCCATTATGTTTTATTTACAACAAGACACCAACCGGATTGTAGGGGGGATTGTATTAAATAAATTAGATAAGGATAGCGATAACTTCAATGATACATTTGAAGACTTCTACCTATCCAATTTAGTTAATACATTCGTGTGTGACCAACTATATCCGTATGACTTGGAATTGCTACTTAACATTGACAAGAAGAAAATGAATTTAAGAGGCAACCAGGCAATTGACCTTGATGTTAATAAAATCAAGAAATTAAGCATGCAAGATCCAAATTTAGTGCTGCTAAAATCAAACTGGGAAAAATTAATTCAATCTAAGTTCTTAAAGTATAAACCAGAATTTGATGATCAAGAAATTGATTATTATAAAAACACGTTGTTCTTTAGCGTCATGAGTTTATGAATGATTGTGGTGCATCTTGTTGAAGAATTAGATGAATACTTTACCAGTGGGAACGAACAAAAATTAATTAATCTTGCGAAAAAGAAGGAAGATGTCATTAAGAATGTGAACATGAATGACACCCAAGACTTCTTGTCAATTGCGAACTATTTAAAAGTTACCAAAACATTAGATGTGTTGCAAAAGAAGTTTGATAACTATTCATTAAGTGAACCAAAACTAGTGTTTGATTTATATAGTGAAAACAAGTTATTCTTACTTGATTTTGATCAAATTGTTCATAATAGATATTTAGCTTCTTATTTAATGGCGATCTTATTCCGTAGCGAATACGGGATTAATGATATTAATGCTAACTTTTTAAACATTGAACAAGTACGAAAACTATTAAATGAGGATGTAATTAATGGGTTTGCCCAAGAACAAATTGTCCAACTAAAACGAACGTTGTGTACGCAAAACTTTGATTATGATTGTTTTGTTAATAACGAAATCATTGTTATTTTGCACAATAAAGTTAACCCTGATGAAAATCCAAGTTACTTAAGTCAATTAAAACGGGTGGTTAATTTTTATATTTGGGGATTGTTATATACAGTGACCAAAGAGTTGGAAATGAAGGATTTACAAACGTATACTAATTACTTGATTATTAGTAACCAGAAATCCAAGGTGGTATACTTTAGGCAATTAATTAGGGATATTGATGATATTAAATTTAACTGGGATGATGATTTCTTTGGGATTAAACAAATTAAAACTATTGTCTTTGCTTTAAACACCCAAACGCACTTAATGGAAGAACTAAAGGATTTGCAAAACCAAATTACCCAAGAAGATGAAATCTTTAAACGGCAAAGTGAACGGACCTCCATTATTTTATCCTTCATTATTGCGTTATTAATTGGATACGTTGATTTCTTGTCCTGTGTGTTTAGTATTCTACCTTGTTCATGAACAATTGTGCCTTGGAACTGAATTTTAGGAACCATTGGGTTTACAACATTTACTACAACCATTAACATGATTATTCTTGTTTGAACTATTGTCAATCTTGTTGTTTTAAGGTCGCAGTATAAGAACATTGACGCAAGAAATAAACGGATTAGATATAGTTATGGGGGTAAAGTTCAATATGTTAAAGCAAAATAAGAAGGAAAATAAGCAATGGTAGAACTAAGCAATTCACCAAACAAAGAACAAATTATTAGTGCTTCTTTTCCGGTTCAGTATCTTAATACTGATTTAGTTGTTCCGTTTTATTTTGATCACCACCGCATTAGTCCCAATAATAAATTAAACTTTACCTTATTCAAATCCCAGTTTACTACTTGTTTACAACAATTTGTTAATAATTTTAACCAATTTAATTCTTCTAGTACTGATTTGATTCTCACCCCGTATATTTATCAAGAACAATACCAACACATTGATTTTTTAAATCGCAACCAAGTGTTTTCTTATTTAATTACCTTTAATGAACACACCACCATTAGTAAATATTTTAATGGTGCTGATTTTCATCTTTATTATGATCCTAAGCAAGACATTGTGAATGGAGGAATTACTTTACACTTAAATAAAATTAATCATCCTACTTTTAATTCCTTAATTAACGCTAGTTATTTACATAGCTTATTTGAATACTTTATTGAAACTTATTACTTTCCAGAGTTAGGACAAGATTTTGCTAACCTCATTTTTGCTAATCCAGTTACTGCTAGTCAGCAACATCCAATCTATAAAGATGCGAAAAAAATGTTTAATTTAGTTGATCAAACTTTAAAAAACATTTGAATTGAATTAGTGGATGATAAACTGTCAAATGAATATGCTTATTTAAAAACTGATGATTATTTTTATGGCATTATTAATACTTTCATGGTGAGTTTATACATTCAAAACATCATTCGCCATTTAATCATTAACCAAACGTTTAATGATGAAACTGTATTTACATTCATTAATAATAAAAATTTAAGTGCTTATAATCGGTACCAATGAATTTTTAATTATTTATTTGCTGATAATTTGCATCCCATTAAATACCAAGCAAAAAAAGATCTTGCTTATAATAATTTTAAAAAACGGGAATGTATGTTTAACAACTTACGCATTTCACTAGTACATTTACTTTATTTTCATGAAATGCAATTTAAAGATTTTGCTAATTATTGAATTGTTAATCACCATTCGCACATTAGTTACCAATCAGATGTTAACTTGCCTTATGTTTCATTAATTATTAATACGTTATTAAAAGCTGATAAATTCATGCTGGGTAATAAAAGTAAATTCTTTATTAACCTAAATGAATTTAATAAGATGATTAATGATTTGATTAATAACGAAATATTTATTGAAGAAAATATTAAAAGTGCCCAAAATGCTTTATTTTACAGTAATAACCACTTCGCTAGTTATAATGATTTAAATCATTTAGTTTTATTATCAACTAATAATAGTTTAGTTGATGCGTCTCGCAAGCAATTAACTTATTTCTACGTGTTAGGCATGGCGTATTTTGGATCGTTTTATAGTCAATATTTAGCCCTAGATAATTTTGCGTTATTTCTAATCCAAAGTGGATACAGTAAGAAAAATTTTTCGTACCGTAAAATTGTCTATGCAACTAGAATTTTGTTAAATACGTTAACGACTAATTTATTTGGGCTTAATTCAATTAAATATGTGGTCAATCGATTAGAAGAGCAATATCGATTTACTGATCACTTAAATGGATTAATTAATGCCATTAGAAAAGAAGATGAAGCAGATAAATTAATTATTGAACGTAATTCAATTGCTACCGCATTTATTTGTGCATTATTTGTAGGAATTATTTGGTTTGTGGACCAATGCTTTAGTACCATTGATGCCATGGGTTATGGGAAAACTGGAGCCCAACCTGGTTACACTCCCAGAGCAGTTAGTTATCCCATGACGTATGGGTTTATTGCTTTGTCAGTTTTCATTATTGCTATCATTACCATTATTTTGCTTTATCAGTGTGCAAAATTATACGTTACTTATTTTCATACCAAAAACCAAGGGTTATTGAATCTATATTAGGAGTTGCTAATGAAAAAAGAAGTTAGTGTTAATATTGATTCAATCAATATTTATGATAATTACTTTTTTACCATCAAGATGGTAAACAAGAAAGCATTTATCAAGAATATTTTGCAATATGCCAACAATGATTTTTTATTTGCATTATTAAATAAAAAATTAATTCAATTAAATGAATTAACGTTCTATCATGATGAATATTTGTATAAACGGCATGATAGCAACTTACAAATTCTAAAGACAATTGAAGTAAGTAATGATGAATATGAAAATAAGAATTCGGAAATTGAAAAACGCCATTTTACTTATTCACTATTATTTAATCCACTTTATGAACCAAACCAATTTATTAAAAGTGCGACCTTTGTTTTAAACTTTGATATTCAAACCTATTTAATTACGGGGGGAATGGGATGGCAACTTAATGACGAATGGTTAAATAAGTTGACAATCTTACCCCAATATGAAAATAGTGATGCTAATAACAAACAATTAGGATTAATTTTCTTTAATCAAGTCGTTACTAATTTCTTTAAGGAATTATTTAAGAAATTAGCTTTTATTGATCTTGCTAACTTGTTAAAAGACGATGAATTACACAGTTTACATAAACTGTATTTATATACTAACCAAGTATATTCTATTAATACGTTGTACCAACAATTTACTGCTAAAACTTATCAAGCTTTATTCTATTTGTTCTTCAACAATGAAAATGAATACCAAAAATTAGCTCACCAAATTTTTGATTTTTTTGTCTTATTATTCTTGCATGAATTTAGTTTGTGTCGGTCGTTAATTGACAGTTTTTATTTTGATAACCAAGGAAGTAACAACAAGATTAATGCCAAAATTAAATCCTGAATCAACTATAACTTTCATGATGAAAATCAAAATAAATTAAACGTTTATTTTAATCACCAAAATAACAATTTAACTGATATTGTTAAAAACACTGCTGCTTACTTAGTAGCAAAAAATAGTAAAGCGTTTAATAAACAATATGATAGTTTAAGTAAGATTGCCCAATTAACTAGAAACACCATCTTTTTATCAGATCCAGGGATTATTTATGAATTTGATTTAAATCATGCGTATGACTATTTAAACAAGCGATTTTATGCTCATGCACCTGATCTATTAACTTATAGTATTGCGTTATTACATCCTGATTATTTTTTATGTAATGATGATGCATGCTTAAATACGAATTATCTTGATTTTGTTAATCACTTTAATTATCTAATTAATAGTGAAACCATTAATGATGATTATTTTGTGCAAATTATTGAACATAACTTCTTGTTCAATAATTACTATTCATCTTGTTTTGCAAAAAATAACGTCAGTTTAGTTTTTCATGATGAATTTATAGATGATGACGATAAAACTTTAACATTGGAACAAAATCTATTAATTAGTGGTATTTGTTTAGGCAAGGAATTAAATTTAAGTTTATTGTATGAACAATGACGATTAGGAATGCAAAAAACTTACATTCGTACTAAATTCTTATATTCCCAAATTGAACAAGAAACTAAGGATTTAGCTAACGATAGTAATTTGCAAGATTTAAATTCAACTTACAGAAAAGGCATTGACCACTATGAACATCACTTACACACCCAATTTAACGTCAAGATGTTAAATAGTGATGTCAATTTAAAGAATGAATTTGATAAACGCCAACGGTTCATTGAAATCATTATTGTTGGCTTTATTGTTGCTAGTTTAATTTCATTAGTTGACTATGCCACCATGATTGGTAGTACTTTAGGAGTTAGTTGCTCTGGATATGGAGCCCATTTATGAGGAGCATTACCAAACCCAGATGCTGCTAGCATTTGGAACCTGAACCCAACGGGAGGGGCTCACTTAATTCCCCATTGAATTACAGCAACTGTCATTGGCGTGTCAACTGTAGTAACAGGAGTTAACACCGTCATTCTAGTAGTTAGTTTAGCGTACTTAATGTATGCTTATAAGAAGAATAAAGGTATTGATAAACGGAAAGGGGAAGTAATTTAATGGTAAAAGAAATCACTTCTTCTACATTATTAAGTAATGTTAATAATGAAAAAATCATAATCAATAATGTTGATTATGTGTTTCCATTCCAAATTAAAAATTTAAATTATGCCTTATTTGCCAAAGAAGATTCATCTCTTATTGCTGACAAGCAAATTGCTAGCATTGTGGCAAAATCCAATAATCCTAACTTTAAATTCTTTGTTAAAGATACTAAATTTTGAAAAAAAGATGAATTAAAAATTGCCTTAAATTATTTAATTGATAAGTTAAATGCTAATTTTGGTAATCATTGTCAATTATTCTTAAGTGATGATAACGATGAATATGTGCACCAAATTGCTCCTAATATCCAACCATTTAACCAAGGAGTAGTAACTAATTACCTTTACGAAATTAAACTTAATCCTGATAATTTGATGGCAAAATTATTTACTTGTTTGCAAATTAATTTATGTGTTAATCATAATTCCCAACGCATTTCAGGGGCATTTATTCCAAAATTTAATTGGCAATGATTTAGCAATAATTTTGCTAATAATAACGCTGAATTAGTTTATTTCATTAATTTATTTGAACAAAACGTGTTAGAACAATTGTTTCCGTTATCAATGGAAAACATCATGGAAATTATTGATCCAAATTATGAATGTTCTTCCCACCCAAAAACAAAAGTTAGTAAAAATCGAACTGACTTAAAAAAAATTATTGACACCAATAACTTCATTAATTTACGGAACGTTTCCATTCGTTCTTTGTTTGACATGTGAGACGATTTGTTTGCTAATAAATTCATGCCTTTTCGTTATGATAATCAAATTGATGAAGCAACTAATAATCAATTAAAAGATGAATTTTTTTATGGTTCGTTCTTCATGCTTGGAATCTTTAATTTCCTTTTATACGAGTTAAGTAATTTATTAACTAGTGACGGTTTATGTGCGTTAATTCATGTTGATACCATCAAAGATGTGGTGATTAAAGTTAATGATAATGAAGCTAATGATTTTCAAGCTTATTTACAACGCTTAATTCAATTAATTCACGAACTAGTAGTGCATAATAATTCGGTTTTTACCTTCTTAAATAAGAAAGGTGAAAACATCATTATTAAGCAAAAACCAGTTTCACTAAAGCAAATTCGGATTGATTTTAATTTAACAAAAAGCTCATTACTTTACAATGTAAAAATTGCTAAAACTAATTTAATCCACGTGGAACAATTAATTGATGATGATAATAATTTAACTTTTTTATTGCTTACTTTATACCCCGAATTATTTATGTTAAATCTGCAAGAACGTAGCATGTTTCCATCCTTAAAAGATATTTATGCTTACGTGCAAATGATAAAGGAAATTGACAAGAATAAATATAAGCAATTAATCTTACGATGTCTTTGCGAAAATAATTATGCATATTATTCTTTAATGCATAAACAAGTAATAGTTTTATTTGAAAATAATATTTATGACCAAGAAGCTAGTCAAACGTTCTTTAAGTTAAATTATTATTACTATATTGCCATTGGTTTTGTGCATGCAAGGTTAGTAGAATTAGTTAGTTTACGTAAAATTCAAAACTACATTGAATTTACCAGTGAAATCCAATGAAAGAATATTCCCTATCATAAATTGCAACGGGATTTAATTGACCTTGACTATGAAGATGATTCCATTAATTTGTTTGCTACCCAAAAATTGGAAGTCATTTTAAGAAGAATGAATGATGAATTTAGTTTACATGAACAAATCAAAGATGATGAAGATAAATTGCGGGATGTTGATGAATTATTCAAGCGGGGAATTGAACGAAGTAACTTTGTCATTACGTTTATTGTTGCAATTTTAGTTGGGGTCATTAACTATATGGCTCAAATGTATAGTGAAGTAGTTTTAAATCCAATTGTTTTACAAGGTTACCCAGGGATTGATTCTAACTTTGGATGAGGAATCATGACGATGACAATTTCAAGTACCTGTGAATTTGTCATGTTACTTATTTTGTTCTACGCTTTTTATCGGATGGTGTACTTTAAAGTTAAGTTAAAGGAAATTGATGATCATAAATTACAGTTATTCTAAATAAGATAAAAAATAGGTTAGATGAATTTCTAACTTATTTTTTTATCATGGGTATTTTTTTAATTATTTACGACTGTTAATAATGTATGGGAATTATTACATTATTAATTAGTTTAGTATTTAGTTGTAATTTTATTAGTAGTACCATTACTACTAATTATTTAAGCATGCATCCAACATGTCTTAGCATGCCAACGCCAAAAATTTATCCAAAGAAAGATATTAATCCGTTGTTTACATTTAATGATAACTATATTGCTAGTTATCATGCAAATAACACCCCCGTCATGATTAATGTAAAGATTGACACGAGTGATTTAAATTTAGGCAATCAAATTTATTGAGCTTATGACGGGGGCATTATGGGGATGGGTTTACCCTTTAAATGAACTTATACTTTTGATACTAATATTCCAAGTAGTGCGACTACGCAAGCAATTAATTTAAGTAATATTGGATATGATGACAATTGTCAAGCCATTAGATTAGTAAGTTTGGTTAATTTGAACCAATTTAATACGTTTGTCAATGACTTTTTTAATGATGCGACAATTAAATTACCTTACCACATGTTAATTGCTTGTAAACCGTATAGTAGTGTTAGCAATTACATTACTTTACCTGGTCACTACTATATTCATAATCCCGGGGTGACTTTTAGCAAGTGAATTACTTATAAATTATTTAATGCTCCGGTGTTTAACATCATTGGTAGTAAATTATGAAACATTGCTTTTCCAATTACGAGCAATAAATTATTTTTAGATATGAATCTAACAAGCTGTCAAAATACTTATTCATACAAGTTATTTTTTGTTAAACAGCTTGATCGGTATATGTTAAGTCAAGGACCCATCAATTTTAATTACCAGCCAGCATATAGCAATCCAGTAATTGGCAATATTCAACTTAACATTACCGGATTAATGCCGAATTACTATTGCTTTAATCCCCAAGATTTATTTGAAATCAATGCTCCTAATGATTTAACAACTAACCAATGAGCATATACTTCTTTTCCAACCTTAAAATTTAGCGTGAATAATTATTTATTAACTGCATTTTATGATGCTAATCTAATTGCCCAGTTAGTTAACATTATTAATGAGTATGCAGCCAAAGTTCATAACCAAACCTTATTAAATTTAAATAATGAACTGTGAACCAAAGATTTATGAAGTAAGTATTTAGCTACGCAAATTTTTAGCTTAGTTAATAATAGTGAAACTTACAATCAAGCAACTAATACGTTGGCACTTAATTTAAATAAAAACTTAGCAGTGCAAAGTTTAATTAATTATTTGCAATTAACATTAACTAAAAACCATTTAGCATGGTGAAACTTTTATTTACGGCGGTTAAGTGGTGTTAATACTTCGTTAAACTTAACCACTACCAATTGCATTAATTTATACCAAACATTATTAAATACATATCAACACAGTACAATTAAATACACTTTAAGTACGCAAAAAAGTGTGATTACTTATAGTTTAACTTATCAAAATTTAAGCATTGCTTTAAATGCAAACAATTGCTCTAAATATGTTTTACCTTATGACTATTATTATGAGATCTTAAATGCTGAATTTATTTTGGGTAATTATCGGCAATGATGAGATTATAGTCAAGAAGAATTTGATATTTTAAAATATCCGCAAGTTATTAATAATTATCAAATTAATTTACCCAATAGTAATTTGATTAAAACTTCTTCGGTTGGCATTGGTATTTTTCCATTGCAATTATTTAAACAAATTCCTTCGTTAACTCTGTTTAATTTAGAACAAACTTACCATTTAACAAGTAGTGAACTTACCAAAACAATTAATGTGTTTAATGCTAATTACGATAGTTCAGTAAACACATTTAATAACTATTTAAATAATAAATTAACCAATAGTTTAATTGATTTAGCTATTTATCATACCTTCTTTAGTTTCTTTGGTGGTAATGAAAGTATCATTAGTTATTGCAATCAATATGGATTTGATAATAATTTATTAGCTAATTCTAATAATTCATTATTAAGTGATTTTAATGTTCAAGTTGTCAATGCTAAAAAAGGGATTTATAGCGTTACATTTAACATGAATAATTTAGTTGACTTTATTCCTTTAATTGCTGCTCGATGTTTTTATGTTCCCACTTTAATGCAATTACAAGATTATGCTTCAACCCTTAAAGGATTTTTTTATTTATCACCTTCATTATTAAATCCCCCTGCTCCAGTTAAAAAAAGTGCTGTTAATCCTACTTCAATTCCTAGTCCAGTTAAAGTAATCCCACCTCCAGTTAAGAAAATTGCTTCTCCTCCTACACCGATTAAAAAAGTTGATATTCCTCCTACCAAAGTTAAAAAAGTAATTGTAAAACCTGCCCCTAAACCAATTGTGGTGCACCATATTCAAAAAAAGATGTTACCAAAACCAATAGTAATTCCTACTCCCATTGCCAAACCAATTGTTGTTAACAACCAACCATCAGTTTTAAAAGCTACAGTAATTCCTAGTTGAGGATACTTTTTAATTGTGTTGCCAATTGTTTTAGTTATTTTAGGAATTGCCTTATTTTTTACTTATTTAAAAGTAAAAGCATTAATCGCAAAGAAAAAACAAAAAGGATAAATAAATTCATTATTTTGTAGCATAATATTTATTTGAGGTGTTATGAATGGAAAAGATTATTGCTATTTATGGTTCACCTAATACTACGCAAGGAAGTCGAACTTTTGCCCTCATGAGTGCATTTATTGATGAATATCTAAAATTACACCCAAATACTACTACGGTTAAATGAATTAATTTAAATGAAGACGAAGCAATTACTAGTCAAGTTTTGAATGTTAATAACTTTGAAACTTGGTTTGTGAACCAACAATACGTTAATGAATTGCTTGATTGTGACAAGTTAGTAATTGGTTCTCCTGTTAATAACCTTAGCATTTCAACCTTAATTAAAAACTGGATTGACCACATTGTTATTCCTGGGAAATCATTTATGATGCAAAATGGGAAAATAGTGGGTCTATTAACAAATTTAAAGGTGCAAATTTTAATTACCAAAGGGGGCGATATCAACCAAATGGATGTTCATTCCGTGGGATATTTAAAAGATGCCTTTTTAACCTTAGGTGCTCAAGTTAATGAACCAGTTTTTGTCGACCAAACTGACCGTAAAATTAATGCTAATTTAAGTCCAGCACAAATTATTGCCAAGCATCATGATAAAATCATGAATGCACTTAAAACATTCTAATTAAATAATTTAAAAATGATTAAGGAGATTAATTTCATCCCTAATCATTTTTATTAAAATATAAATGCTAAAATATTTTGTAAATTTAATGAGAAAGGAAAAAAGAATATGGAAAAAATATTAGCAGTTTATTGTGCACCACATTTTAAAGCCCAAAGTCGAACTTACGCTTTAATGTGTGCTTTTGTCAATGCTTATCAAGAATTACATCCTGATGCTCAAATTGAATGACTTGATTTAAATGATCAATCCGACATCATTAACGATCCGCGTTTAAACGAACATAACGTTGATAATCGAAATGATGAAGACCCAATTTATGCTAAGCAATTATGCGAAGCAGATAAACTAATTATTGGTACACCAGTTAATTATCTAACAATTTCTGCTTTATGTAAAAGTTGACTAGAACATGTTGTCAGACGAGGATATACTCACACTCATGAAAATGGTGCTGTCAAAGGATTATTAACTAAACTTAAAGTGCAAGTATTAATTACCAAAGGAGAAGGAAAAAATGAAACGGATGTCTTTTCTTCTGATTACCTTCGCCATGTCTTTGAATACTGAGGTGCTAAAGTTAATCCATCAGTAATTATTGCTGGTACTGATAGTAAAGAAAATGCGAACAAAACCCCAAAGGAAATCATTGCTGCCCATTTACGTACTATTAAAGAAGCAGCTGGTAAATTCTAATTATGGAAAAAATTATTGCAATTTATGCTTCACCAAATACGGTTGAAGGAAGTAGAACTTACGCTTTAATGCAAGCGTTTGTGCAAGCATATTTAGCATTGCATGATGATGCCCAAGTAAGATGAGTTAATCTTAATGATGATAAAACAATTACTAATCAAGTATTAAATGTTAATAACTTTGAAACCTGATTTAATACTAGTTATTATGTTGATGAAATTTTAAAAGCAAATAAGTTAATTATTGGTACTCCCGTCAATAACTTTACTACTTCTACCATGATTCGGAATTGATTTGACCGCATTAGCATTCCTGGAAAAGCATTTAAATATGATGATAAGGGTAACTTTGTGCCTTTATTAACCAATTTAACGGTGCAAATTTTGGTAACCAAAGGATTACCAAAAGATCCTGATGGTGAATTAGCAATTCAATTTTTAACCAAGGGATTTAAAGGATATGGTGCAACAGTTGGAAAAGCAATTTTAATTGATAAAACTAATTCAAAGGAAAATATCAATTTAAAACCAAGTGAAATTGTTGCTCCTTATCTGGAAGAAATTCAAGCAGTTGCTAGCAAATTTTAAAGAAAGGAATTTGATAAAATGGAAAAAATTTTAGTTGTTTATGCTGCTCCTACCCCAATTGACAAAAGTCATACGTCTTGCTTAATTAATCGTTTTTTGCAATATTATACTGATTTACATCATGATACTGAAATTACTTGATTAGATTTAAACCAAGAAAAAGCTGTTAATAGCCAAGTTTTAAATTGCAACAACAAACTAGCATTCTTTGATTGTAGTGATAAATACATTAACCAATTAAAGAGTGTTGATAAATTAATTGTTGGTACACCAATGAATAATTTTAATATCAGTGGTTTACTTAAAGTTTATCTTGATTTAATCATGGTAGCTAAAAAAACTTTTGAATACAAATATGATGGCTATCATAAATCAGTTGGTTTATTAACAAACTTAAAGGTGCAAATTATTTGCACGCAAGGTGCTCCAGTTGATTGATATCCTTATTCATCATTTACGACCTATCTAGAAGGTTGCTTTGCCTTTATGGGTTGCAAGTTAAATCATTCCATTTTAATGGATGGTACTAAACTTGCCAAGTACAAAGGTAAAACAAACGACGAAATCGTAGATGAATACGACGGTCAAATTAAAGACGCAGTTAAATTATTTTAATTAAAAAAAGACAGAAAAAAAAATAGGTGAACGATGATAAGATCACCTATTTTTTATTGTAAAAATTTTTCTTTATTAAGAAAATGAATTGTATGTTGTCTATACCAAAAATACTTTTTATAAGTATAGATTTTACAAACTAATTATGTAAACGACTGTTACTTTATTCAATTCCAAAAGTATTATATTGGAATTGTTGTAATTAGTTTTAGATGCAAGTGATTAACTTGCAGTAAGAAAGGAGGACTTTATATGAAAACTACTAAATCGTAAAGAAAAGTTTATGAATTTAATTAGCAATTTTTATTTAGTAAGTTACCACCTTGCTAAATTAATGCTAATTAAAACTGGACAAGGAAAATAATAACAATGAGTATAACAATTAAACTTTAGTTGCTTAGTAATTAAGCAAATTTAAACTACTTTGAAAGGTTTTAAACTAGTTTAAAAATAAACTATGAATAATTAAAAATTTTACGACGTTTATAAGTTATTAACTTAAACACCTATCGTTTTTTCTTGTTGTAATGGTTAAATGGGGTAAAAAAATAATACCCTACCGATAGGATATTACCATTACTTGGAGCGGGTAACGAGAATCGGACTCGCATCAACAGCTTGGAAGGCTGTGGTTCTACCATTGAACTATACCCGCGTGGTGCTCGAAGCCGGAC
>JAGBOP010000005.1 GCA_017633835.1 bacterium | reverse complement strand
CGGAAAGCGGGGATTTTTTTCACCAAAATGAGATTTTTGAGCTAAAGCAAAATGACCAGGATTTATTACTAGTTTTGTCATGTGACCAGGTCAATATGCTATTACCATCATGGGATGCATAATGGCTTTAGTTTTCATTGGACTTGTTATCTTTATTGTCTTTATGTGTTTAATCCTTTAAGTTATTAACTACTTTTTTAATTAGTATCTTGCATCAAGTCAAATCTCGTGATATCTCGAATTTAAACAATAAGAATTTAATTTAGTTTTATTTATAAATAATGGTATGCAAATAGAAGTTAACCACTTCTATTTTTTAAATGCCATTTTTACATCAACTATTTTTACTAGTAAAATAATAGATATTACTTATATGCAATTTAAGAATGTAATTATGTAAACAATTAATGAATTGATTAAGGAATTAAAAACTACTGAAATTAATAAATATAAATTGAGTGGTATTTGTAAGTTTGTTAGTGGTGAAAGAATCAATAGAGATGAATGTTCTATTAATGGTAAATATCCTATTATTTCTGGTGGAGAAAACATCATGGGGTATGCAAATAAATTCAATTTCAGTGGTAATAATATAACTATTTCTAGATATGGAAAAGCAGGCTACGTGAGTTTTCATGAATGTGACATTTGGGTAAATGATGTTGCATGGGTATTGGAAATAATTAATAAAGATATGGTTGACGTAAAGTTTCTTTATTATTACCTTAAAGCTTATCAGAAAGAAATTTATGGAATGATTTTGGATGGAACTATTCCTCCACATATTTCACCAATAGCAATTAAGAATTTTGAAATACTTCTTCCAAATATCGACATTCAAATAAAAATAGCAAATACCTTAGATAAATTTGCGGAACTCGAAGCGGAACTCGAAGCAAGGAAGAAACAATATGATTATTGGCTTCATGCATTGCTTAATCCCAATACAGGAGGGATGATTAATGATAAAAATATCACTTATATTAGATTGCAAGATATTTGCATATTTGAAAGAGGATCATATATAAATAATGATGATATGCTACATGGTGAAATTCCTGTCATATCGGGTGGGGAATTTCCAGTTGGTTATACTAATAAATACAATCGTGATTATCCTTGCATCACTATTTCATCTGCAGGTTATGCTGGAAAAAATATTTTGTTTCACAATGAAAAATTTTGAGCTTATGCATGTTTAACAATAACTGTGAAGGATGACAGTAAAGTAAATCTAAAATATCTTTATTATTGAGTATTAACTAAGAGAGAAACTCTTGTCCACTTATCACATGCATTTAAAAAAAGTTTTGCAAATATTTATGCGAAAGATCTTTATGATTTGGAAATTCCAATTCCTCCAATAAAAATACAAGAATATATAGTGTCCATTCTTGATCAATTTAACAACTTAATATCTAATTTGCAAGATGGTATTCCTGCTGAAATTAAATTACGTAATGAACAATATTATTATTATTTAAAACAACTATTAAGTTTTAATAATCAAGCAAAAGCAGAATAATTTATTGAAATAATTTATATACATAAAAAAGGTGCAATCACTCAATAAGAGTTGTTGCACTTTTTATTTGGTACTACTTAAAAATAGTCAATATGATAAAAAAAGAAGTAGTTTCCTACTTCATTTATTTATGGTGGAGAATATGAGATTCAAACTCACGACCTCTTGAGTGCAGGTCAAGTGCTCTATCAGCTGAGCTAATTCCCCACTGGTGGAAGTAAGTGGACTTGAACCACCGACCTCACCCTTATCAGGGGTGTGCTCT
>JAGBOP010000004.1 GCA_017633835.1 bacterium | reverse complement strand
GCATGCGTTCTTTTGCGAGCAGCATTTAAGTTAGGCATGAAGATTTTTTGGATTAATTTTTGTGTCGTTTTTTTCATCTTTTTTTATGCTAAATATTAAGTAAAATATATTATATTTACATCATGCAAAAGAAAAATAAAATTAAACTTTGATCATGTATCGTTGGATTATGTGTGATTGGAGTGGTGGTTCCAAGTGTTCTTTATTGTCAAGCAAAAAGTTACACCACCAACACCAATAATTTTGATACTCACATTCAAAATTTATATGCTAAAGAATTAAATCCTAATCAATTACAAAAAGTTTATAATGAATCTGCTCAAAAGCAATATGATTCATTAACAACATTTACAGTTCCATTAGTACAATTATTAAACGGTGATCAAGATGTTAATAATGGCAATTATTTGGTACTAATTGGCAATCAATTAAATTTATCATACCAAGCAATTGCTTATAATAATTTCACCTCCACCACTTATTTAGATGCATACACCAATATGGATAACTCAGTACTTTTTAATGGGATGGATAGCATTGGGTGAAATATTCCAATTTATTCATACGTGCAATTTCCTTCTTTTGCAAATAACGAATTTAAAAATAGTCAACTTGGTCTTTACGAAATTTATAAAAATTATTCCCCATTAAATGCTAAAAGTCCTACCATTGCTGATAATCTTTATGTGAACTTATTAGATTACGTAAAAAAGATTTGGGATAACGAAAATGCCAATAGTACTTTGTTAATTAGTTTTGTCAATGGAAAAGCGACTTTTTGAAATCAAAAAGAAATGAGTTCGTTTCTTTCTTCTAGTTCGAATTCCAGTTCTAATAATAATACGTCAAGTTCTTCTGACCCTACTAATGGGGGTAGTCAATTACCAACTAATCCATTAACTTCGACAGAAAAACAAACAATTGTAACTTCATATAGTAGTAGTTTAAATTCATTCTTAAAAAAACAATATAATGAAGCTCCTGCTGGTTCATCTTCTTCATCAAGTTCTAGTAGCAGCAGCAGTGGAACTAGTTCTAGTAGTAGCAGTGCAACTAGTTCTAGTGCATCTTAATCTTAATTTGGTAAACTATTGATTAACTAATAATTTTAATAACGCAATATCTTCTAAGGTAGTAACTTTAAAGTTTAGTTTACTACCATTGATATTGCGATTTTTATTGCCATTTGCAATCGCAAACGAACAAATATCTTGGTATTGATCATAAGTAGTTAAATTATTCATAATTAACGTGTACATTGCTTGAGCAAAAAAACTTTGGGGAGTTTGCATAATTAAATAGTCATTACGATTAACAGTATTAAAACTATCACCATTAATTTTTAATAATGCATCCGTACAAGGTATGACGGTACTAATTACTTCATTTACATTTAGTTTTGCTTTAATATGCTCATTAATGATAAAAGATGGTACAAATGCTCTAGCTACATCATGACTAATAATTTTTACGTCTTCTTTGTAATTATTAATGACGTACTTAATTGCATTTAATAAACTAAAAGCTCGACTAGTTGAGCCGTGAATTACGGTAATTTTGTTAGTTAATCTATAGTGCTTTAAATATTGAGCAACCTTTAAAGCATGGCAAGGATTAATAACTAAAATAATTTCTTGAAGACCTTTTATCTTCACAAAGGTTTTTAAACAATAAATAAAAAGGGGGACTTTTTTAATTAAATAAAATTGCTTTGGAGTTTTTACATTAAACCTCCTACCAACTCCCCCCATTAATAACACTGCAACGTTTTTCATACTATTAATTATCAATAAAAAAATATGTACATTTTATTGTACATATTTTTTTAATATGATGATTGAAAAATTACTTAATAATCTTGGTTACTGTACCAGCACCAACAGTGTGTCCACCTTCACGGATGGAGAACTTGGAACCTTCTTCCATTGCGATAGGAGCAATTAATTCAACAGTAATCTTGGTGTTATCACCAGGCATTACCATATCAGTTCCTTGTGGAAGTGAAATAGATCCAGTAACATCAGTTGTTCTGAAGAAGAATTGTGGTCTGTATCCACTAACAAATGCAGTGTGCCGTCCACCTTCTTCTTTCTTTAGAGCATAAATTTGTGCTTCGAACGTTGTGTGTGGAGTAATAGTACCTGGTTTTGCAACGGTTTGACCCCGTTCAACATCAGTCCGTTCAACACCCCGAAGTAATAAACCAACGTTATCACCAGCCATTGCTTCATCTAGAGTCTTACGGAACATTTCAATTCCAGTAACAACAGCTTTCCGGGTTGGTCTTAAACCAACGATTTCAACTTCTTCGTTTAGTTTTAAGTGTCCGCGTTCTACTCTACCAGTTACAACAGTTCCCCGACCGGAAATCGTCATAACGTCTTCGATTGATAGTAGGAATGGTTTATCAATTTCGCGTTGAGGAGTTGGAATTCATTCATCAACTGCGTTTAATAATTCATCCAATTTACCTTCTCATTTTGGGTCACCTTCAAGTGCCTTTAGAGCAGATCCTTTTACAACTGGAGTATTCTTTCCATCGTAACCAAATGATGTTAGTAAGTCCCGAACTTCTTCGATAACAAGTTCTTGCATTTCTTCATCATCTAGCATATCACACTTGTTTAAGAATACGACCATTTTTGGAACACCAACTTGCCGTGCAAGTAAAACGTGTTCACGTGTTTGTGGCATAATACCATCAGTAGCAGCTACAACAAGAATTGCACCATCCATTTGGGCAGCACCAGTAATCATGTTCTTAACATAGTCGGCGTGTCCTGGGCAGTCAACGTGTGCGTAGTGACGCTTGTCAGTATTATATTCAATGTGGGCAGTGTTAATTGTGATACCACGGGCTTTTTCTTCTGGGGCAGCATCAATTTCACTATACTTCTTAGCTTGTGCTAGACCTTTCTTAGAAAGGTGAGTAGCGATTGCTGCAGTTAAAGTAGTTTTACCATGGTCAATATGTCCAATCGTTCCAATATTAACATGGGGTTTACTACGATCAAATGCTTCTTTTGCCATTATAATTTCCCTCTTTTTCTATATTTATATTAGCGGTACATATTGTACCTATTATCTTTAATTTTATTATATTTAAGCAAACGTTACACAAATTTAAATTGTGCTTATTTTGCACTTGCTTTGCGTTTTTGTCGTTCGCCAATAATTTCTTCCGTAACTGCCTTTGGTGCAATTTCGTAGTGGGAGAATTGCATAATGTAGTTACCACGTCCTTGCGTAAATGACCGTAAGTCAGTTGCGTATCCAAACATTTCCTTTAGTGGAACTTGAGCGTGAATGGTTTGGGCATTACCACGTTGTTCAGTACCAGTGATGTTACCACGACGACTTGAAATATCACCCATGACATCACCTAGATATTGATCAGGAGCAACTACTTCAACTTCCATAATTGGTTCAAGTAGAACTGGTTTACATCTTGTTGATGCATCTTTTAATGCTAATGATGCAGCAATCTTAAATGCCATTTCAGATGAGTCGACTTCGTGGAAGGAACCATCATACAATGTTGCCTTAACATCAATCATTGGGTATCCAGCTAATGGACCTGATTCCATGGCTTCTTGTAGACCTTGGTTAATAGGCTTGATGAATTCCTTTGGAATCTTACCACCAACGATGTTATCAACAAATTCATAACCTTTATCTTTGTTAGGAGTAAACTTAACAACACAGTGTCCGTATTGACCGTGACCACCTGATTGCTTAATGTATTTACCTTCCCCAGAGTTTTCAAGAGTAAAGGTTTCCCGGTAAGATACTTGAGGTTTACCAACGTTAACATCAACGTGGAATTCTC
Organism: bacterium; assembly: GCA_017633835.1. Next base: position 9,528 of record JAGBOP010000004.1, on the reverse strand, counting down.
TGCGTAGCCGGTCAACAATAATTTCAAGGTGTAATTCACCCATTCCGGCAATAATCGTTTGACCAGTTTCTTGATCCGTGTAAGTTCTGAAAGTTGGGTCTTCTTCCGCAAGTTTTTGCAAAGCAATTGCCATCTTTTCTTGGTCAGCTTTAGTCTTTGGTTCAACTGCAAGACTAATAACTGGTTCAGCAAACTTCATGGATTCAAGAATAACGTCAAAGTCTTCTGCTACTAAAGTATCACCAGTGATAGTTGATTTTAATCCAATAACCGCACAAATATCACCCGCACTAATTTCGTCAATTTCAATCCGGTTGTTTGAGTGCATTCGCACTAAGCGTGATACTCTTTCTTTGACATCCTTAGTTGAGTTTAAAACGTAACTACCTTTTTGTAAAACACCAGAATAAACCCGAACGAAGGTTAAACGACCAACAAATGGGTCAGTAGCAACCTTAAATGCTAATGCACAGAATGGAGCATTATCATCAGGTTTAATTTCAACTGGTTTACCATCAGGAGTGTAAGCAATTGCTGGTTTAACATCTAATGGAGATGGTAAGTAATCAGTAATTGCATCTAGTAATCCTCTTACCCCTTTGTTCTTAAAGGAAGATCCGCAGATTACTGGGAAGAAATTAGCAGTCTTTACTCCTTCACGGATACAGTGCTTAATTTCTTCAATGGTTAGTTGTTCACCATTTAAATACTTGTTCATGCAAGCATCATCATAGTTAACAATTTCTTCCATTAATTTAGTATGATATTCTTGAGCAAGTTCCTTCATATCTTCAGGAATTTCACCTTCCGTGAAGTCTTCATGTTCATTACCACTGTAGAACCGTGCCTTCATGGTAACTAGGTCAACTGCTCCTCTGAAGTCATTTTCAGCTCCAATTGGTAATTGGATAGCAAAAGCATTTGCATCCAAAATTTGGTGTAAACTGTTTAGTGAGAAGATGAAATCAGCACCAACTTTATCCATCTTATTAACATAAACAATTCTTGGAACATCATACTTGGTAGCTTGCCGTCAAACAGTTTCAGTTTGTGGTTCAACCCCGTTTTGAGCATCCAAAACTGTAACTGCTCCATCAAGTACTCTTAATGACCGTTCTACTTCAACCGTGAAGTCCACGTGTCCTGGGGTGTCGATTAAGTTTAATCGACATCCATTTCACATAACTGTAGTAGCAGCTGCGGTAATGGTAATTCCCCGTTCCTTTTCTTGTGGCATTCAGTCCATGGTGGCTTCCCCTTCATGAACTTCACCGATCTTGTGAATCTTACCAGCTAAGAACAATACCCGTTCACTAGTGGTAGTTTTACCAGCATCGATGTGAGCCATAATTCCGAAGTTACGGATTTTTTGTAATTCGATTTCTCGTGCCATTGTAAATAATCCTTATTAGAAGCGTAGATATGCAAATGCCTTGTTAGCTTCTGCCATCTTGTGGGTATCTTCCCGTTTCTTTACACTTGCACCAGTGTTATTAGATGCATCAATAATTTCAGCAACTAATTTATCTTGCATTCCTTTTTCCTTGCGAAGCCGTGCGTACGTAATAATTCAACGTAAACCTAAAGTTACTCTTCGTTCAGGAGATACTTCGGTAGGAACTTGATAGTTAGCACCCGCAATCCGCCGAACTTTTAGTTCGATGGATGGCATTACATTATCAAGTGCCTTATTAAAGATTTCTAGTGGATCTTTATTCGTCTTCTTACCAATTTTTTGGAAAGCTCCGTACAAGATCTTTTCTGCTAGACCCTTTTTTCCGGCATACATAATCATGTTGATTGTGCGAGCAACAAGCCGGGAATTGTAAATTGGATCAGGTAGGATTTTTCTTTTTTCTGGTTTTAATTTCCGCATAATAATTTACCCTTTCGTGCTCTATTTCTTAGCTGGTTTCTTATCAGCTGCAGGTGCTGCTGCACCGCTTGATGCAGAAGCATCCTTCTTGGTACCATAAGAACTGCGTTGTTGTTTCCGGTTTTCAACCCCAGCACAGTCAAGTGTTCCCCGAATAATGTGGTAACGTACCCCAGGTAAGTCCTTTACCCGTCCACCCCGAACAAGAACGACACTGTGTTCTTGTAAGTTGTGACCTTCACCAGGAATATATGCTAGTACTTCTTGTTGGTTAGTTAATGTAACCTTCGCATATTTCCGTAACGCAGAGTTAGGTTTCTTAGGAGTCATAGTTCCGACCCGAGTACATACACCCCGCTTAAATGGAGAAGGAATTTCCGTTGTTTTTTTATCCAAAGTGTTTCAGTTCTTTAGAAGAGCTGGTGATTTGGATTTTTTATTCTTTTGCTTGCGTTCATTGCGAACTAATTGAGCAATGGTAGGCATTTTTTCTCCTTCAAATATACAACTTATGTTGTGTACTAAAATATAGTGATATTATAAATGATTTTAAAAAAATATTTGGATTTTATCTCCAATTTAATACAAAAGAAAAAATCCAAAATATTTTTATTAGAAAGCTAATTAATATTTAGCGTTGGCAAAATATAAACCCGTGGATGCTACTTTAAAAATAGATTTGCCTTTTTGCGGATGATTTAGTAAATTAAGTAAATCATCTTTTGTTAATTTGTGTTCATTAAATTTTAATAAACATCCAATCATCATTCGAATTTGACTTCTTAAAAAACCATTAGCAACGATGTGAAATTTAATTAAATTAGGTTTAAGTTTAGTTACACTAAATTGCTTAATTATTCGAGTTGTATTAACAAGTTCACTAGTACTATAACTTAAAAAATCATGTTGCCCTAAAAAAATCTTAGCAGTTTGCTTTAATTGGGTGAAATTAACTTGGTAATCGTATTGATAAACATAATTGCGTTGAAAAATGTCAAATGGTTTTAATTGCACGTAATAAATGTAACTGCGTTGTTTACAATCAAACCGTGCATTAAAAAAACCAGGTTTTTTTTGACAACTTTTAATGCGAATATCAGGTGGTAATAATTTATTTAAGATAAAAGTAATGTGTTTACATGAATATTTGCTTGGATTTTGAATTCCAAATGAACACGCTTGATTAATAGCATGCACCCCTTTATCAGTGCGTCCAGCAAACACTACTTCAATGTTTTGTTCATTAAATAACTTATTTAATACCTTTTCAATTTGGTCTTGAACCGTTCTTACATATGGTTGTTTAGCACACCCAAAAAAACTAGATCCATCATAACTTAATCGTAATAAATAAAAATTCATAACTAATTAATATTGTTCAAAATAATACTATTAGCAATCCCAAACGGAGCAAACATGGTATGGGATGCAATTAAATAAATTAGGAAGATAAATAAAGCAAGACTTAATCCAAATAAGATGACATCATAATAATGGAGATGATATTGAAAGTAAAAGTGATTTTTATTTTTTAAACTATAACCTTTAATCACCATCGCTTCACTTAAATACGAAGCATTTTCAAATGCTAAATAAAACAACGGTGGAAACGAAGTAGCATACACCTTTAATCTTTTATACCACCTAAATTTACCATTTAAAGCACCTTTGGTAATTTGGGTTTGACATACATCATGGTACTGATGATATAAATTAGGAATAAACCGTAAGGTTAAAGCAAAAATTAACGCTAAACTACTAGTATTAATATGTAAATAATTTAATGGTTTTAGCAACATTTTAAAACCATTATTTAATGCTAATTCACTGCTTGTTTTAATCATAATTTGGATTAAAAGGAAGATGTCAAATAACTTTCAGAAAATATAAACCACAATTACAATGGTAAAAATATTTAGTTGATATCACCCTTTGCCATACGCAAATAAAGAATAAATGATGGTATTATTTTCAACGTGATAATTTCCACTTAAGGTTCCCCATAAATTGTAGTTAGCACTAAAACTAGTAGTAGCATCACTTTGTTTGTAAGTAAATCAATCAATAATAAATAATAGAAACATTCAAACTAACAATCAACAAAAAGTTTTAAGAAAACTTTTTCAATTTAAAAAACTAAGGCAATAAAGCACAATACTAAAAAACGTAATGCAGATTAATCCTAAAAATCCATTGGGTAAAAAAACACTAATCATTAAACATAAGAACATTAAGAATTTGAGTAAAGGATGCATTTTGAATAATCAACTACGTTTTAAATAAATATTTTGGTATGTTTTCATTAATTTAAAGTAAGTGATGATCTTTTAAAAAGTCAGTTAAAGTCAAATATTTTGTTTTATTTTCAATTAAGGTGTTAGTTTGTTGTTCATATTCATTAAGTAATTTAACCATGAAAGGAACATGATTAAAAGTAGTAACTAATTCTTGGTTAAAGAAAAATCTAGGACAACTAGAAACATTTTTAATTTGGCAATGATCTAACCAAATGCATTGGGAACATAATGAATATAACCAATCAAAATCATGACTAACAATAACAATTATTTTGTTTTGTTCTTTTAACTTTTTAATGATGTTTGTTAATGCTAATTTGGTTTGATAATCTAATCCCACCGTTGGTTCATCAAAAACTAAAACGTCTTGATTAAGTATCAGAATAGATGCTAATGCTACTTTTCGTTGTTGTCCTTGACTAATTGCAAAAACATTTTGGTCAATCAAACTTTCATCAAAATTTAATTGCCGAAGTCAATTAATGGCTAATTGTTTATTGTTTGGATTTTTATCATGGAAATTTTCATAACCCATTAATACCTCTTCAAGCACCGAATTACCAAGTAATTGCTTTTCACAAAATTGCATGGCATAACCAATTTGCCTATTTAATTGGTAATAAAGTTTCTTGCATTTTCTTTGGTTAGTAATTTCAATTTGATCAAAGTAATTAATTTGCCCGCTTGTTGGTAAAACTAAATTAGTTAATAGCTTACAAAATGTACTTTTACCAGATCCACTTAAACCAATAATGCCATAAATGTTATTTGCTTTAAAAGTATAATTTAAATCTTTTAAAATCCATTCATCATGATAATAAGCAAAACTAACGTTTGTTAATTTAATTTGGTTGTTCATTTTTAATTAAAACTTTAATAGCTTGTGCTAAAGGGGTAAATAATGGTAAGTTTAATGCTTGGTTTAATTGCATTAAGTCACTAGTACCAATGACATTTGGTAATTGCTTGGTGGCAATTAAATTTAAAAATGTTTTGGCATCATAAATAGTTACGTGGTGGTCTTCATCTAAATAAATTACTTCATTAGCATCAATTAAATCAGTTAATTGGTGCGTAATTAAAATGATGGTTTTATGCAATTTAGTATGCAATGAATTAATTAAGCCATTAATTTTGATTTGGTCGGACGTATCAAGAAAACTAACTGCTTCGTCAAATACAATTAATTGCGGATTAGTTAGCATGCAACTAGCAATGCATAACTTTTGCTTATTACCTCCTGACAATGCTTCAATTTTTGTGTCCTGATATTTACTTAAACCAAATTCAGCAAGAACTTTATTAACTAGCTCGTGCATTTGTTGACGCGAAATATTTAAATTTTCACAAGTTAGTGCTAATTCTTCAATAACGCTAGAACCAATGATTTGATGGTCAGGATTTTGAAAAATCATGCTACTAAAAAATTCATCATTAGCGTTTGTTTTATGTTCAATTACTTGACCATTGGTTGGTAAATATAACCCAACTAATAATTTACCTAAAGTGCTTTTTCCACTCCCATTCTTGCCAAAAATGACTACTTTGTGATTATTTTTAATTTCTAAATTAAGATCATGAAAAAACCATTGGTCTTGATTAGGAAACTTAAAACTTAAATCTTTAATTGTCAGTAAAGTTGGTTCCATTATTTATTAAATTAATTAATTCATTAAATAAGTAAATTAAAGCAATATTCATTCCATAATAAGTTAAATGAGGCATGTTTGGATGGGATTTTGCTCATGTATTTGGTTCGTTAGCATAATTAACCATTTGTAAAATTTCTGGGTATTGTTGTCAATTATTAATTAATACTTCATGGTGAATTAATAACTTGAATCGTCCTACTAACTTTTTAAATAACAACTTTTGATAAATCCCATAACCCACAATTAACAGTGCATACAAAATGATAAAGATGATTGCAAAAACAATTGCTGCAATTAATACACCTTCGTAATTTGCATGGTGTTGTACGTAAATTCCAATAAAGGAAAAGAACAAACATAAAGTTAAGGTTCCTAAAAAAATAAGAAGGTAAGATGAATAAATTAACTTTCATTTAATTCATGAATTTAGGGATTTGATGGAAGGAACCTGGTCTAATAATGAATTAGTAATTTGGGTTCTTTTTACTGGTTTAATTACTAATTCATTAACATTAAAATTAGTAATTTTATTGGTGTAATCAGCAATTTTATTAATCGTAGTCATTTCTAAAAACATTTAATTTAGTAAAAAATTGTACAAAATATATTATAATTTTATCTTTTAATAAAAAAAGGAGAAGAAAAATGGATATTAAGATTAAGAAAGATAAAGTAGTCATTGCGGCATTAAGCCAACACTTTTATCACTTACATGAATTAGCAATGTACTACATTTATCTATCCCAACAAGCACGGCAAATGGGAATGCTAAACTTAGCTAACTACATTTACGAACTTGCTCACGACAAAGATGATGTACACGTTAAATTAATTTACGGTTTTCTTGACAAGATTGACACATTACCAAATGCAGCATGCAAAAAAGAAGAAGTAATGGAACTAAGAGACTTTGCTAATCCATTGGAAATTGTTCAAGAACTTCTAAGATGTGAACAAGATGACCGTGAACGTGTAGACAAAATTGCTGATTTACTATTTAACATCAAGGATCACGAAACATATTCTTTCTGAAAGTGATTCGTTGATGATGCACTAAAAGATCTAAGTGAAACTCGCGATATTGAAGACGGTTTCCGTCTAAGTCAAAACAATTTAATTACTGCTGACAACCGGGTTCTATGATTACAACGTCACATTTGAAAAAATGATGCTAAGTTAGAATCAAATGATGACGACGATGATTAATTATTAATTAAATTATCTTTGCAAAAAATAAAGTAATGATTAAATTCATTGCTTTATTTTTTTATCATCTTAAAACTTATCTGACAAGAAATAATCATTGCGATTAACGCATTTAAGATAAATAAAAATAAAGCAATGAACATGCACTGCTTTATTTATTTATTTAAGATTGGGTAATTATTTAACTAATGCCAAAATTGCTAATTGCGTATTATCACCTGGTCGGCGATCAAGCTTTAATACCCGGGTGTAACCCCCGTTTCGAGTAGCATATTCGGTAGCAATATCACTAAATAATTTGCGCATTAATTCCTTTGCACTATACTTTTGGGTATTTAGCAAAATTTCTAATGCTCGTCTGCGGTTTACTAGCGTATCATGTTTAGCTAATGTAATAAGGCGGTCAACGTGACGTTGAGTTTCTTTGGCCTTGGTAACTGTGGTAGTAATTCTTCCATAGGCTAATACATCCGAAACTTGTTGGCGCATTACCATTTTTCGTCATGCACTAGTTTTTCCTGGCTTATTAATATATGACATTAATTTCTCCTATTATTAATTGCTCTTAGGAAATAAATCATGGTCAGATAATTTTTGTAAAATTTCCCGTAATGATTTCTTTCCTAAATTATGAATGTGTTCAATTTCTTCTTTGGTATGATCCACTAATTCTTGAACCGTCTTAATTCCAGCACGTCTTAATGCATTATAACTACGCACACTTAAATCAAGATCTTCAATTGGACTTGATAATTCATGATGAGATTCTTCTTCTTTTTTAACCCGCATTACTTCCATTTCTTTGTACTTTTCGTTTAAGTCAATTAATGGTTCAAAGTGATCACTTAAAATTTTTGCGGCAATGGCAATGGCATCAATTGGCTTAATGGTACCATTGGTTGTAACAGTTAAAGTTAAAGCGTCACTGTTTTTATTCTTGGATGTTTTATATTCTTCCACAGAATATCCAACATTCAAAATTGGGGTAAATTGCGAGTCAAGGGAAATAATGGACATTGAATTAATGCGTTCTTTATTTTCTTCAAATGTGCTGTATCCACGACCGGTGGTAGCATAAATTTCCATTTCGAACTTCATGTCCTTGGTAACTTCACAAATAATTAGATCTTCATTAATGATGTGGAAACCAGCTGGTAGTTCGATGTCTTTGGCTCTGACAACTCCTGGCCCTTGGAAATCAATTTTCAAGGTTGGTCAACTTTCAAGTTTTAAGTTAGCTAGTTCGTCTTCGGAAAAAACATTATCATCAATTTTTAGAACTAAGCGTTTAAGGTTAAGGTTGATTTCAAGAACATCTTCTTTCACACCCTTAATCGTCTTAAATTCGTCACTAACTCCAGGAATCTTGATTGCAAATACAGCTGCTCCGGGAATGTTATTCATCAAAACGCGCCGTAATGCATTACCTAAGGTGTGACCAAAACCACTTTCTAATGGTTTTAAGGTTACCTTAGCAGTTTCATCAGTGGAATCTTTGCTAAAGTCGATGTTATATTTAATAAATTTTTGCATTAATGTTGCTCCAAGGACTAACGTGGTTTCTTTGGTGGTCTGCAACCATTATGTGGAATAGGGGTTACATCTTCAATGGATGTAATCTTTAATCCACCAACTTCCAAACTGCGAATTGCAGTTTCTTTACCTTTACCAATTCCATTTACTGCAACGTCAACACTGCGTAAACCTAAATCATATGCCTTTTTTGCTGCAGTTTCTGATGCAACTCCAGCTGCATATGGAGTAGATTTCTTCGTACCCTTGTAACCAATTGTTCCAGATGAAGCTCAACTGATTACATTTCCGTTTGGATCCGCAATCGTTACAATGGTATTGTTCATCGAAGAGTGAATGTATGCAATTCCGGAAGTAAATCCAATTTTTTTCTTCTTTGCCATGATGTGTTAAACTCCTGATTTCTAGTTCTTTGATTCAACTTTCTTGTTGGCTACAGTCTTACGTGGACCCTTACGTGTTCTTGCGTTCGTTCTGGTACGTTGACCACGAACTGGAAGATTTTTCCGGTGGCGAATTCCGCGGTAAGAACCCATTTCCATTTCGTTCTTAATGGCAAGGTTAACTTTTTTTCTTAGTTCCCCTTCAATCAACAATCCATCTTCGTTCCGTAAATGGTCAATGGCTTTCCGTAATTCACTTAATTCAGTTTCTGAAAGATCTTTAACTTTCTTTTCTGGATCAACTTTTGCCATTTCGCAAATCTTCTTGGCAGTCGTGTATCCAATTCCGTAGATTGCAGTTAATGATATTTTTGTTGCTTTATTTTCGGGAATATCGACCCCTAAAATACGTGCCATATGTCTATTCTCCTAATAATTAACCTTGACGTTGCTTGTGCTTTTTGATTTTACAAATAACACGCACAACTCCCTTTCGTCGAATGACGATACAATCCTTACAGATTGGTTTAACTGATGCTCTTACTTTCATCTTGTTATTCCTTATCTATTTATTTCTTGCG
>JAGBOP010000051.1 GCA_017633835.1 bacterium | reverse complement strand
TTGGCTTTTTTGATGGCAGCATCAATGGATTCAAAATCATGCCCATTAGCAACGTAAATGTAATTTAAACCTAATGATTCAAAATATAAGTGTTTATTCGTAATGGTATTAACACTGACCATCGAATCTAATTGCACGTTATTTGCATCATATAAGAAAATAAGTTTATTTAATTTCGCTTTAGCTGCAACACTAAATGCTTCGTAACTAATTCCTTCTTCAAATGCTCCATCACTAATTAAGCAATAAGTATAGTGATTAACTAAATCCGGATATAGGGCATTTAAATGGGCTTGAGCACAAGCAAAACCCACACTAGCTCCACATCCTTGCCCAAGTGCTCCAGTACTATATTCCACCCCACTTGTCACAAAACTTTCAGGGTGTCCAGGAGTGATAGAATCAATTTGCCGAAATTGCATTAAATCACTTATTTTTAAATTACCAACTTTATAAACATACATTAGTGCATATAGTAATGCACTACCATGACCTGGGTCCATAATGAACCGGTCGCGGTTAAAGAAATTAGGATCATTAGGATCTAAAACCAGGTGGTTTTGAAATAATGTACACAAAATATCAGCCGCACTTAAAACAATTCCACTATGACCCGAATTAGCATTATTAATCATGCTTAATGCTAAAACTTTAACTGTATCAGCAATTTTTTTCAGATTTTTTAATTCTTGTTCAGTCATCTTTATTTAATCGTTAAATTATTGGTGGTCAATTTGCATGTTTAGTTGGTCTAAACAATATTGTTTACCAAATAAATGCACTAACTTGACAAATTCTGGGCCATGTAATTGGTGAAATAAACTAAAGCGTAATGGTAAATATAAATCCTTTCCTTTTAGATTGCAAGTTGTACCAAGATTCTTTAGTCAATTGCTGATGTTATCATTATTAAATTCACTGATAGCTTGTAATTGTTCAGATGCACTAGTAAATAAATGATGTTCTTTAGCATTTTGCATGACTTGTTTTATTTCATCAGTCATTTCGCATGGAGTAGGGTTTAATAATTCGTGCAAAAATCCATTAATTTCCCCTAGAACTTTTAAGTCCTTCCTAAATAGTAATAAGACTTCGTCTTCTTTATTACCTAGTTCTTTTAAATCTTCTTTGACAAATGGTTTAACTGCTTTTAAATATTCTTCATCACTTAATGCATCAAGGTGCTTCTTGTTTAGATAAACCATCTTCTTAAAGTCAAAAATTCCGGGGGATTTAGAAATTCTACTACCATCAAACATTGCGATAATTTCTTGTAAATTACTAAAGTATTCTTGGTTATTTGGTGCACTTCAACCAAGGTTAACTAAGAAGTTATCAATTGCCATTGGTAAAAAGCCCATTTCTTTATAATCACCAATAAATTGCTTTAAGGACGTATCACGTTTTGATAGTTTCTTCCCATTGGTATTAACTACCACTGGTAAGTGCCCGTAAGTAAAGTTAAAGTCTTCTTTAGTATTAATATAACGTGGTAATTGTTTTAAAGCATCAATAATTGCTAGTTGGTATGGAGTATTAGAAATATGTTCTTCCCCACGAATGATATGCGTAATTTGCATGTCATGGTCATCAATGACGTTGCAGAAGTTATAAGATCCAATACCATTTGATTTCAATAAAACTAAATCAGTTAATGCTTCACTAGGAATCACAATCTTACCTCTAATCATGTCATCTCATTCGTAATTCTTATTTTCTGGAATAATTAATCGAATTACGTATGGCACATGATTATTTAGTTTTTCGTTGATTTCTTCTTGCGTTAAATGCATACACTTGCGGCTATATTTTGGGGTTTGGTGCATGGCCAAACTATCCTTGCGCATTTGTTCAAGTTCATCAGGAGTGCAAAAACATCGGTATGCTAAACCTTTATTTAATAATTCGTTGGCAACTTCTTGGTATAAACTTAATTTCTTTGATTGGATGTATGGTTCATACTTCGCATTAGGATTAAACATGGATTCATCAGGAATTACTCCTAATCATAATAAGTTATCATATTGACTTTCAATCCCGTGTTCAACGTTGCGTTCCACGTCCGTATCTTCAATTCTAAAAATAAAATCACCATGATAGTGCTTCGCAAATAAATAGCAAAACAAAGCACTTCTTGCTCCTCCCACATGGAAATAACCAGTGGGACTTGGAGCATATCTTGTTCGAATTTTTTTCATCTTGTTCACCTTCAAAAAATAACAATTGTCTTTATTTTATTATAGTATGTACCTGCCTAGTAAAAAAGCACATTAGTGCTTTAGTAAGGTTTACATAACAAAAAGCAGGGTAAATTCCCTGCCTTTTGTTTAATATTTTATTTAATTAGTTAGTCAATTAATTGAATTGTTAAATCACTTTGCGGATAAGAAATGCATGGTTTAATCTTCACATCAGTGCCTGCACTTACTTCTTGACCACTTTGCGTAATAATTTTGCCATCTAATAAGTAAGATTCACATGCTCCGCAAATCCCTTCGCGACAATCATAATTAATCGGAACATTATTATCTTCTAGTTGGGGTAATAATAATTCATCTTCTTTGACCGTGATGATAACACTATCACTAGCGTCATCACTTAATAAAACTTTACATTGAAATGTTTTCATAATTAATCAGTATAAATTTTTGATTTTTTCTTCATGCTGTGGTTAAAGATAATTTTACCAAGATGTTGAGTAAGCACACTACTATTAATGTGTTTTTCTTCATCATCAATGGATCGTAAGGCTAAACCACGTTCAATGAAGATTCAGCAAATAAAGCACGGAATGACGGAGTGCGAACGTGCCACAATGTAGTAAACAAACATGTTGGCACTAAAGTATAAGTTAAATCAATCAACACCATCAGTCTTACAGTAGTATAAGGAAACTAGCACGGCAATGTTAACAAGTCGCACAAATTGGTCACTAAAGAAGGTCCACTTACATCCACCTGCTACTAGAATGTTAAATGACACTGTAGTACCCGAGTCAAAGATTTCCACAATGGCTAAAATTAATTCCATGTAGAAGCAGTCTAATCAGAATTGGTTGAACGTAATCATGTTAGCTGCTCCTGGTCCAGTTCAAGTAACTGGAATTAAGGTTGCACCATTGGATGGATAAATAATATAGTTAACAAATGAACCATAAACTAGTACAATGGCACAAAGAATAATCCCGACAATGAATGACCAGTTCATTAACAACAAGGAGTTATGGTATGCAGTTTCTTTATCATTTCTTCCTAAATAGTAAGAAACAAAGTATTGTGGTAGTAAGATAAAGCCATTATAAACCATACCAAGATAACCAGAAATTAAGGAAGCGTTTGCAACAATTAACTTATAATATTCCTTCCCATCATTTAATGTGGTACCAGGCATACCAAGTAAGTTACCGTTAAAGTTAGTTGCAAACGTAATTAAAGCAAGGGCAAACACCCCGTAAGCAAATTGGTCAGCAAATAAACCTGCACTGGTTTTAATCACGCCAATCATGCAACTAGGACTAACTTTAAAAGAAAAGTATTGCGTATTTTTATGATCTCATAAATGAATGTGTAATTTATAAATTAAGAAATATTTAAAAGTCGTAATCCGTAATGGAACACTAGCTCCACTAAATCATAAGTAGTATCGTTCAAAATCATCAATATTCTTTAGTGCATCATAATCAATGTAGAACAAAGTATGAGTAGTTGGTTTAGTGTTTTTTAGTTGTTGATTTAGTTGTTGTAAATCAACATCACAGTGAGCAATAATTGCATCCCACTTTGGTTTATGCGTGGTTAAATATTGTTCGTATTTATTGATTTTAATTTGATTCTTTTTGTTAATAATGGTTTTTTCTTGTTCATCGTAATACTTATTAACTGTTCTTGAAGTTGGTAGCACAGCTAAATAGCGAATCATGTCTTGGTAGTATTTAATCTTGCGTAAGTATTTAGCTTTTTTATATTCCTTTAATGAAATCTTGTATTCAATGTTGGATTGTTTATCCACAATGGAATTATAAAGATTCTTAAAGAAGTTGGAAGTACTAATCCCAATATACTTAAAGAATTTTGGGAAGAAACTATAAACTGTTAAATATAACGGAATGACAATACTATAACCAATATAAATTCCGCACGAAGTATTAATTAGTGGTTCAAATTTAACATAACCAGCATAACAAATTTTTTCGTGCACAATGGTACCATTAACATTAAAAGTACCAGCAATTTCGCTACTAGAAATTACATCCCCATATAAATAGCCAGAGTAAACAATTAAGAAGAAGATTAAGCCAGCAATGGTGGAATAAACAAGGATGCGGTTGTTGCGTTTAGATGCAAACATCGGAGTAAATAAACTTGATCAACCAAGGAAATAACTAGTAAAAGCAAAATAGCGAATGGAAATGGTGGAATATTTTAATTGAAAGCCCCGTTGAATATCAGTTAAATATGCATGTAAAGCATTTTCACTTGGGAACATTGCTCCATTTTGCAATTGAAGTTTACTTAAATCATATTTACTGACATCAGTATATTTTCAAACAATTGCTTGAGCAATGGTTGGAGCATAGATAAATTCACAAATCATTGCAATACTGCAAGTACACATGATGATATAGAAGACAAATCGCACTGCTTCTTGCATTTTATGCGGTTCATTCTTCCCAATGTAGTTACCCACGATTGGGTATGCCATCAATGTTCAGGCAGTAGCAACAAAGATATTGATGTAATTAAATTTACTTAACGTGTAACTAAAGGATTCATAGATTGGAATGCCAACCCCATCTTGCTGGTAGACTCCTTTTGCCATAGTCATAAAAAGGATTGGCACTAAAGCAGTTACTACTCCCCAAATTAGCATGGGGAAGAATAACCGCCAAAACATCCGAATAAACTTGGCATGTCCAAAAGTTCTTACTAACCAATTGGCTTGTTCATAATCATGGTTATTAAAAGTAAAATCCCCATGAATGATGTTTTCGCCAAAGGTTTTATGGTTTGACACCCTGGGCTTGTGCCGGATCGGCTGTACCGGTTCGACATTTTTAATGTCTTTACGCATTTATTCTCCTTATTTGTGTTTTTTCTTTTTAAAATCCATTTTCACCTTCAATTTGATAAAAAAAGAATAATCACCTTTGCTGATTAAGCAAAATAGTAATTATTCTTTTTATTAAATAATAAAGCAAATGATACAACGTTTCGTTTCACGAAAATTGTATTCAACTTATGACTGTACTTGACGTTTGGTGCAACAGATTTCATTTCTAAGTATTATATTACAATCATGAAGTTTTTTAACAGGAAGTTAGCTATTTTTGTAACTTCTTTACTTGTTTAAGGTAGGACTTACTTTTGATTAACAAAATGGTTAACATCATGCATAATCCAAGAGCAATAAAGCAAATAAATAAGCCAATGATACCAAAGATTCACATGTACATATCTAAGTGCTTAAATTGATTTTTAATCACTTTGTAGTAATTAAAGAAAATGTTTGCGTAGTATAATCACCAACAAATGGTGATGATATTAAGTACTCAAAATACCACCATGCATACTAATAATCTGGTATTTAATAGTTGGTGTGCACTTACTCACGCACTACTATATAAACTAGCATGATGTGATGCATTAATAAAAGCACTTAAATCAACGAAGTAAGCTACAAAGAAGCAACTAAACAAAATGGTAAAGACATACATGCATGCTTGAAAAGTATGCAAGAATCACCAGTGTTTTTGTAAAGTTTGATAACTAACTTCAATGTTCATTTGGTCTTTTAAATAATTAAATAAATTCATTTAAAAATTCCAGAACATTCCGGCAATGACGCAAAAGCCCACCACAAAGGTTAAAGCTTGTAATAACACTACGCTTCGTCCTAACCAGCGGTGATTACCAACTGTTCTAGTTGATAAAACTGGAATAAATGAAACTAAAATAAAACTAAGTACGTTTCATGGCCCCATCATGATGGCATTGCGAATCGCACCTTCAACCGGTTTATTTTCTCATGGTACTAGTTTGTGCGTTAAATTTTGAACAACATCGACTGGAGCATGAGCAAGTCCACCATAAGACGCTAATTCATCATGCAATTGCACCATTTGGTTAGCATAATGAAATAATGCATCTTGTCTAAAGCACACATCAATGAAGAACATTAACAATGTGTTCATTCATAATGAACCAACAATGGATTCAAAAATCATGTTAAAGTGTTGACGTCTAAATAAGTAGAAGTTACTTACAAATTCAGGTAAACCAGTCGCAACTGCCATGATGATTCCCCCTGATACCACATCATCAATGTGATACATATCACTAAATGCTTGCACTAAATCTGCATCAATAATGGATACAACTAATAATGCTCCCACAATAATTACAAAAGAAACAAATAAGAAGAATTTTGGCATCTTGTAAAAGATACTGTTGTGATCTGCTTGGGGTTTATCATGAGCACCTTTTCTAAATAAAACGTACATTAAGAAAATAGTTCACGTGCCGATGGGAATAATACATACGGCAGAAATTTCTAAGCCCGGAATAATCGCATTTCCAAACGGCAAAATGTACGATGATAACATGACCAATAAGTTAAGCACCACTAAGATTCAAGTAATCATCACGTTATCTTTATTTTTAACGTTAAAAGTTTGACTAATAACGTTGTTATAATATCTTACTTTTCTTCCATTGACAATTTTGATTTGCACAATCTTTTTCTTTTTGATAGCCATCATGATTTTGTTATCAAAATAAAAGGAAAAGATCAAGCAGAAAATCGCAGCGGTAAAGATATTCATGAAGTTAGACCCACTATTATCAAAATAAGCAAAGATGGGTTGGGGATGAATTAATAAGCTACTATCAATCCCAGTCATTAATTCGGGGACTGACGTGGCAAAAGCAAGCAAGATTGCAGTATAGAAAATAACCGGAATGCGTTTGGTTCTTGCTGCCATCATTTCCACGGTTTTTACCATGGTAAGACTTAAAATGGCAATACTAAGGGTAAAGACAATAAATCATAAAAATACTCATCAACCCCCTGTAAAAGCATTGACATTACCAATAAAATCTATATTCATTAATTTTTTAACAAATATTTTTAAAACTATTTTTTTGTTCTGACACAATCAAGGAAATATTGCGTCTTTGACGTGTCGCCATTGACAACGCTGAACATTGTTAAAATTAGATTTTATAATAAAAAATGAAAAATTCTGTTACGAATTTTTCATTTGAAACCATCCATTTTTAATTAATAAGCGTTTCTTATAGTATTTAATTGAACTAATGCGAATAAAGTTAATTAAGCAATAAAAGCATCCAAAAATCACAATTAAATAGTAGTTAAAGACCCGTCATAAAAAGACGGTTTGCTTAATGGTAGTGGTTAAATTAACGTTGGCAGGTAAGTCAATCCCACTAATCGAAGAGTGAAATAAACTAATTAACACAAATTGAATGGTACCTTCACTACCCGGAATGGGAATAAAGTTATTTGCTACTGTACCAACGTTAGCAAAGTTATATGTACTTCAAAATAAAGTTGCTAGAATGTGCACTCTTTCGTTAGGAAAATATGGTAATAATAATTCCAAACTAAAGAAAGTACTAAAGTAATATAGCAATAGGGCAATAACAGTTCAAAAAGCAATGTAGAAATCAGCTTCAAATGATTTCATTTCCTTAATGAATACTTTTTGGAACTTTCCCTTATCAATAAATTCCAAGCGTAGTACTTCTTTAGATTTATAACTAAAACCTAGTTTTTTTCGTAATCAATTAAAAACTTTGGCAATTAATAATTGGATGTGTAAGTTAAATCCTAATAAGGTAAGCACGCAAAACACCATGATATCATTACAATATCCTACGCATACTAAACACATGGAGACATTCGTATCATACGTGTGCACAAACGCTGGATTATAGAAGTATAAGTAAATTAAATAACCTAAAGATGGATAAGAAATAATCATTTGGGTTAATTGAATTACTCAACCCGAAGAAAGTAGAATTGCTGATGCTTCGTGAATGGCTAAGCCTTTTTTATTCATTCATCATAATTTATATGGATCACTACCTAAAGCAAAAATAGTAATGGTGTTAATGAATAAAACAATAATCCCAAAGTTAACTCATTCCCAGATTGAGGTATTAACTAAGTAATGTTTTAATCGCATCCGGATTGATTCAATTTGTCATACGTACCGACAAATTCCGGCCAGAATTAAAAGCAATATTCAACCCGCAATAATGGCATTGGTATGGTTTTGAATTTTACTAATGGTAGAAATAATAGTATGAACGTTAACATTAGTAATAAACGTAATGGTAACAATGACTAAAATGATCATCAAAATAAACATCAAACCAAAGATAATAATCCGCTTTTTATCCAAGAACTTGGTAATTGGTTTTTTAGCTTGATAAACCTTAATTTCCTTGTTCGGATCTTGTTTAAAAGTGGGAATATTATCCTTAATTTCGTTTAAACCTTGTTTAATGTCGTTGGTTAAATCTTTAAAATGATCATTAATTTTTTTCATGTTACTTATTTAGTTCTTTAACGATAAATTAAAGAACGAAGAATTATTTCATTTTCATTAATAATTGTTTAATGATAACGGGATTAGCTTGTCCCTTGGTTAGTTTCATTAAACTACCAGTGATAAACTTTTCCGCTTTATCATAGTGCGTTAATAAATCTTGTTTAGTTTCAGGGTGTTGACTTAACAAGTCATTAATCATTTTTTGTAAGTCTTGTTCACTAAAAGACTTACTAGATGCTAATAATTTATTTAATTGAGTTTTATATTCAAGGTGGTTAACAAAGATGTCATTAAATAAATCTTTTGCTTGTTTAGTATTAAATTTATTGGCTTTGTAATCTTTAATTAATGTTAACAAATCTTGCTTTTCTTGATCTGTAACATCATTAAAGGTTTTTTCTTGCTTGTTAATAGCTCCAAGTAATTCATTTAATACTCAGCGAGCAGCATCTTTATATTCATTGGTTAAAGTATATACTTTTGTGAAGTAATCATATAAATGTTTATTACTTAATAAGATATTAATATCTTTATCACTTAATTTATTAGCAAGTAATAATTTTCTTACTTCGTATGGATGCACAGTAATTTCTTTTAATGCATCATCAATGAATTGGTTTGGTAAATCAATGGCAAGAATGTTAGCTTCCGTCATGTATTTATAATCAACTGCATCAACTTTTTTCCGCATGAAGATGGTAGTAGCACTTACATCATCAAAACGTCTAGTTTCTTGTTCAACTGGTAAATCTTGGTCAAGCATTAAACCTTGGCGTTTGATTTCATATTCAACAGCTTGAGCAGCATTGGAAATGGAGTTAATATTCTTAATTTCAACTTTGGTTCCTAATTTATTTGGGTCTTTACTTAACGAAATATTAACATCTGCCCGCATGCTACCTTCTTCCATCTTAGCATCTGATACATCCATAAATACACAGATTTCATGTAAAGCATGTAAGTATTGTTCAACTTCAGTTGCACTGTGCATATCAGGGCAAGAAACAATTTCAATTAAAGGAACGCCACAGCGGTTGTAATTTAACAACACGTCGTTAGTACCTTCAACTTTTAATTGCTTGGCTGTATCTTCTTCCATGTGGATCCGTTCAATTTTAATCTTGGTTTCGTTACCATCATTTAATACCACATAACCGTTGGTACCAATGGGGTTAAATTGTTGGGTAATTTGAAAACCCTTTGGTAAATCCCAATAATAGTAATTCTTGCGGTCAAAAGTAATGGGGTGAGGGTGTAATTGCATGTGCAAGGCATTTGCTAACCGAATTGCTTTTTTAACTGCATTCGCATTTACACTTGGTAAAGTACCTGGCATTGCTAAATCAATCGGATTAATGTGAGTGTTAACTGGTCCTTCGTGCGTACATAAGGAAGGAGAAAACATTTTGGTATTTGTATTTAATTCAATGTGAATTTCAAGACCAATGGTTACATAATATTTATTCATTAGTTATTTCCTCCTTCACTTTGATATTGTTCGTTAATTCCTTCAATGCTGTAAGCAATGTTTAATACTTCTTGGTCATGAAATAATTTCCCAGTAATATTAACCCCTAAGAAATAAGGATCTTGCTTAATAGCAGGAATGGTAATTGATGGGCAACCAGTAAAATTACCAAGTAATAACATATCATCACACAATGTATTACCAGTGGTATTTAGTTGTTCATCAGTTAAAGCAAAACTACCTGCTCCCGGGAATAAAATGCAATCATAATCTTTAAAGATTGCATCCACTTTTTCTTTTACTAACATGCGAATCTTTTTAGCTTTTTCAAAAATATTTTCAATGTTATTACCATTCAAAATGTATGAACCAGCAACAAACCGTTCCTTGATTTGACTACCTAAATATTTGCTTCTTGTTTTTAGAATGGTATCGTAATAATCAGTACCAGTTACTTTCTTACCAAAAGTAATTCCATCTAATCTTGCTAAACTAGTAACTGCTTCTCCGTACGAAATAGCTCGATAAACTGGGAGCAATGCTTTTAGATAAGTTTCATCAAAATCAACTTCAATTAAATTTGCATGTTGACTTAAATAAGCTACATATTTATCTCACGCTTGTTTAGCATCAGCATACATTGTTTTCGTACTATTTTTAATGTAAGCAATTTTGACTTTCTTTAAATCTAATTCTTGTAAATCCTTATAGTAATGTTGGTGAGCAATTTCAACACTTGTAAAATCTTGGTCATCTCTTTTTGCTAAAACGTCTAATACAATGGC
>JAGBOP010000050.1 GCA_017633835.1 bacterium | reverse complement strand
GATTATTGTTGAAGACGGCAATCTTGATTTAGCACTTAAGAAATTTAAACGAGTTGCTGCTGAAACTAAGGCAGTAGAACAACGCCACGAATATTATTTACGTCCAGGTCTACGCCTAAAAGAAAAAGCTCTTCTATCTGCCCGAAAACGCAGAAAACAACGCCACATGTAGTCCTTTATGGACTACTTTTTTATTAATTAAACTATGATTGAATATTCAATAACTTATACTTTACAAAAAAAGCACCATCTTGATGATGAATTTTTACAATTAATTCATCATCTCATTACGACTGCAGATGAAACATTAAAACTAAAAGCTAAAGTTAATTACTTTGATTTAGTTTTTGTTGGGGATAAAAAAATTTACCAATTAAATGAACAATACCGGAACAAATCCCGGATTACGGATGTTATTTCCCTAGAATATAATCCACCATTTACGATTTTAAATAAGGAAATGAACCACCTTGGTGTTGTTTATATTGATTATTATCAAGCCATTAGGCAAGCTAAAAAGTATGGTCATTCTTTACAACGCGAAATTTGCTTTTTAATTTTGCACGGATTATTACATTTGATTGGTTATGATCATATGGAACCAAAAGATGAAAAAGTAATGTTTGGTTTGCAAGATAAGATTTTACATCTTGCAAATATCAATCGTTAATTATTAAATATTTTTAATAACTAGAAAGGAAAAAATAATTTAAAAATGAAATATGGAGCCATTGCGTTAGTTGGCAAGCCAAACGTTGGCAAGTCAACAATTATTAATAATATCTTCCATGAAGCAGTTTCAATTGTTAACCAAAAGCCCCAAACAACCCGGGATCAAATTGCCAAAATTTATCAAGACGCTGATTACAAGATTTTGTTTGTTGATACTCCTGGTTTTCATGATCCGGTGACTGAATTAGATAAATTTTTAAACGGAGAAATTTATCGAGCATGAAAACTATGCCCCATCATCTTTGTCATTAGCGATATTACTAGACCATTTGACGAAGAAGATGATAAGATTGGAAGCAAACTAGCACAATTAACTGATCACTCTTTTGTTTTAATTGTGAATAAAACTGACATCAAAGTAAAAGAAGATGAAGCAAATGATGTTATTAACAAATGAAAAGCAAAATTAAATTTTGCTCACATTATTAAAACAAACCAAGATACTTTTAACATCCATGACATTTTGAACCAAGTTAGTGATTTATTAGAAACCAATGAAAACATGGTTAATTTTGTGGAACACAATATGGATGATAAATTTACCATCAAGGAATGCATTCGAAATGTCATTTTACATTTAGTTAGAGAAGAAATTCCTTATCAATGTGCAGTAGTTGTTAGTTCTGATCACTACAATAAAGAAAAAAATACTTACACTATTCATGCTGACATCATTGTTAGCAAGGAAAGTCATAAACCAATTGTGATTGGTAAAGGTGGGCAAATGATTAAACAAATCGGCATTCAAAGCCGAATTGAATTAGCACAAATTTACGATTGCAATATTAACTTATTTTTGGAAGTCAAAGTTAAACCCAACTGACAAAATAATAACGAAAGCGTAAAATCAGTGGGATATGTCATTAATAAATAATAATGGCAGCAGTCATTTTACATGGCATTATTATTAATGTCATTGATTATGATGTATATGACCAAATAATTACCATCTTATTGCCAAGTAATTTAAAAGTTGCGTTAATTAGCAAGGGAAGTAGGAAGATTTTATCCAAGAATGGTAGGTTAATTAGTATTCTTAACCAAGTTGAAGTAAGTTGCTTTCTTGCTAGTGATATCAAAAAAATTAGTAAATTAAAAAAGATTGAAAATTGCATTAGTTTTGATTGAAATTATTTAAGCAACCAAGCGTGACAAATTTATTTAGATTACTTAGCAAAAACCCCCGAAGTTAAACAAGATTTCTATCAGTTTTATTTTATCTTAGATGACATGGTAAAAAACAAGCTTGCTGAAAACTTATGCATTTGTTATGTATACCGCTTGATCTTTGAAGATTTGGGATTATATTTTAATTTTACGAAATGTATTGTGTGTGGTAAAAGCATGATTCACATTTTAAGTACGGAATTATGCAGTGTGGTGTGCAAATGGTGCAATCCATACCATGAAGTTAGTTATCCCCAATGGTTTTTACTAAACTTTTATTACTTCATGAAGCACCAAGATTACAAAATTAAATTTAATCATGAGGATGAAGCAATCTTCTTTTATAACAGTGTCAAAGAAATCTTACGGAAATTATTATTAATTCATGGTGGGTATGGTAAATATCAACGAGGAGAAAACAATGAAGATTAGTCAAGACGAAATTGTTAACCATTTAAAAACCTATGGTTTTATTTTTAATAGTAGTGAAATCTACAATGGATTAGCTAATGCTTGGGACTATGGTCCATTAGGAGTATTACTAAAAGATAACATTAAGCAATTATGAACTAAATACTTTGTGTATAACCAAAGTAATGTTTATTGCTTAGATAGTGCCATTATCTTAAATCCATTGGTTTGAAAAGCAAGTGGTCATCTAACCAAGTTTAGTGATCCATTGCTTGATTGTAGGAACTGTAAGAAGCGGTTTCGAGCTGATAAATTAATTGAAGCAAAAGCACCTGGGTTAAATGTATCTGAACACTTAAGTAATGAACAATACCAAGATTTATTAAAAAAATATGATGTTAAATGTCCGAACTGTAATGAATTTGCTTGAACTGACATTCGGGAATTTAACTTGATGTATAAAACCTACCAAGGGGTTACGCAAGATAATTTAAGTGAATTATATTTGCGCCCTGAAACTGCCCAAGGTATTTTCATTAACTTTAAAAACGTGCAACGCACGATGCGAGCTAAGGTTCCATTTGGCATTGCCCAAATTGGTAAATCATTCCGCAACGAAATTACTCCTGGTAACTTTATTTTCCGCACCCGTGAATTTGAACAAATGGAATTAGAATATTTTGTGCATCCAAATGAAGCACCAATTGCGTTTGAAACTTTAGTTAATGATGCTAAAACATTTTTGTGAAATTGGTGCAAGATTAATCCTGACCATTTAAATTTCCATGAACAAACTAAGGATGAATTAGCTCACTATGCAACCCGAACCATTGATATTCAATATGATTTTCCCCACGGTATGAGCGAACTATGAGGGATTGCTAACCGCACTGATCACGATTTAAAGCAACACATGGCTGCATCTAATGAAGACTTTAATTATGTTGATCCAAAAACTAACGAAAAGTTTATTCCGTATGTCATTGAACCAAGTGTAGGTGTAGAACGGTTGATGTATGCAATTTGCACAGATGTATATGAAGTACAACCATTAGAAAATAATGATAGTAGAGCAATTTTACATTTTCCTAACTGACTTGCTCCAATTAAACTTGCTGTTTTACCACTAGTTAATAAATTAAATGATCATGCCTTTGAAATCTTTAACCAATTATTAAACAAGATTAATGGTAAGATTAGTTTTGATACTTCAGGTTCAATTGGTAAAAGATATCGTAGACAAGATGCCATTGGTACGCCATTTTGTTTAACCGTTGATTTTGAAACTTTAGACACCAACATGGTAACAATTCGCATGCGTGATAGCATGGAACAAATTAAGTTAAAAATTGACGAAGTTGCTAATTACATTAACAACAATATTATGTTTCATTAGTCATGGCTGCTTATAATCAAAATTTTAATGATTTATTCAAACTCATTGATATTTACCAAGTAATTAACAGTAAAGTAAAACTAAATAAAAAAGGAGCTAATTTCTGAGGAATTTGTCCGTTTCATAACGATGAAAATCCCAGCATGAGTGTAAGTCCAGTTAAGGGTATTTTTAAATGCTTTAGTTGTAATGCTTCAGGGAATGCAATTACTTTTTTAGAAAAGTTAGACCACTTAAATTTTATGCAAGCATTAACCGAATGCTTAAAGTTAAGCGGAGCAAACCAACAAATCATTGATAGTTTAGCAAAGCATAATAAGATAACTTTTTTCCAAAAAATTTATAGTGTTAATCAGTATGCTGCTACTTTAATGAATGATTATTTACTGTTAAGTGAAAAATATCCCTTAGTAAATAAGTTTCTTGTTAATCGCAAGATTACTAGCGACACCATTAACAACTTTAAGTTAGGCTATTTAGATAAAACGCATGAAGCTAATTTTAAAAAAGCATTAACCAATTACATTCAAGAAACCTTTAAGGATGAAGTAGCAGAAGACTTGTTGCAAAAAAGTCAGTTATTTGTTTACAATCCTGATACAAAGCAAACCCATTTATTTTTTAATGAACGCATTATTTTTCCAATTATTGATGAACATGAAAACGTGATTGGGTTTGGAGGACGAGATGTAACAGATAACGCCATGGCGAAATATTTAAATTCGCAAGAAAGTAAATATTTCATTAAAGGTAACCATTTATATCACTATTACCAAACTAACTTTTCACAAGATCATACTTTAATTATTGTTGAAGGATACATGGATTGCATTACGTTAGTGCAAAATCATTACCAAAATACGGTTGCTACCATGGGTACAGCATTAACAACTAACCAAATGCAATTAATCTTTAGTAATCACGATCTAAAGAAAATTGTGTTAAGTTTTGATAACGATGGACCAGGAATTCATGCCTTTATTAACAATTTAACTTTGCTTTTAAATTACGAAATCAATCAACAATTCTCCCAATTCATTCCGATTTATTTGTCAGGTTTACATTACAGTAAATGCAAAGATCCGGATGAATTATTTAAAACAATGAGTTATGAAGATGCCAAAACGATTTATGATCAATTTGGCAATGGATTATATTGAGCTAGCATTTTCATGCTCACGCAAGATGAAAATTTTGATTATAATCTTAACCAAGCCCTCATTTTTTTGTTGCAATATCAATTACCAACTCTAGGTATTTATGCCATTACGTCTTTAAATTTATTTAAACAATATTTAGTTGATAATCATCATTTAGATAAAAAAAATATTGATGATTTAATTGATAACTTAAAGTCCCATGTAAAAGTAAGTAAACCAACTTTTAGTGCTATTAGTGTAACAAATAATCAACTAGATCATTTAAATTTGCAACGTGCAGTTCCGAAAACAATTCCTAATAAATTGTTGTTTTTTAAGCAACAACAATTATTAGGGCAAAAAATCCAAATGCTTTATCATGATTACTTATGAATTATTTGCATTTATTTTTTGCAACCGTATGTGGTAAGAACTTTTAAGAAAAATGCAATAGCAAATCCCAAGATTGATGAAATTGTAAATAGTGATGAAAAGTTTCGCAAGATCATCACTCAAATCAATAAAAAGCATTTAAAAGAATTACTAAATAATGATGAACAAGTATATGAAGAATTTGCTTGTTTTGGCTTCTTGCTTTATATTTATTTTGATGAAAATTTAATTAACGATTTTCATCCATTGCAACTGCAATTTAATTTAAATTGCTTGCTATCAACTGGTAAATCATTTTTTACTAATTTGCAAGGTGATGATTTATTTGCCGATGGTAAATATTTACATAATTTATTGCAAAATGATTTATTGCGAATTTATCATGATGATATTTCGCTAAAAAGCATTGAAAAAATTGATAATTTAACCATTGAAAAAAATTTAACCAAAGCGTTTATTACGATTGTGGAATTATTATTAAGCATTAATAGCACTTTAAGTAGAATTAATAAATTAAAAAATAAGGATGAAGATTAATTTTCACCCTTATTTTGTTTAAATTGTTCATGAACGTGAATTAAGTTGTTCCCATTTAAAAATGCTTTAATTGCTAACATTTTCTTGTTTTGTGGTTGGATAGATTGAATAGAAATCACACCATCTAAAACTTTTACTACTAATTCATTCTTATCACATTTAATTACTGTGCCATTATTAATTTGGCAATTAACATTGGCATCTTGTTTAAAAGTAGCTTTAGCAATTTTAAATTGATAACCATTTAAATAAGTAATTGCTAGTGGTTCGTTAGCAAATGCATTAATATGATTAATAATCGATTTACCATCTAAATCCCAATTAATTACTAATTGTTCCTTACTAATCATTGGGGCGAATGTAACTAGTGCTTCGTCTTGTACTTGACTTTTGACGTCATCATTAAATAATTCGTCAAATTTCGTATTAATCATTATTACGACCGCATTTTCCATTAAAGCATATAATTCACTATAATTAGTTTGCAATGGTATGAGTGGAATATCAATGGTAGCAATAGTATTTCCATGATCCATTAATTTATCCATGTACATTAACGTTAAACCAGTTTGTTTATCCCCACTTAAAATTGCTCATTGCATGGGTGCAGCTCCTCTTCAACGTGGTAATAAACTTGCATGCAAGTTCACACTTTTATATTTTGGGATGTTTAAAATACTTGAAGGGATGAATTGCCCATAAGCACAAGTTACAATTAAATCAGGTGCTAATGCTTGGAGTTGGGGCAGTGCTTCTTTAACTTTAATTGGTTGCATTAAAGGCAAATTATGAGCTAGGCAATATTGCTTCACCGCACTATATACAAAGTTACCTTTGCGGTCCTTTTCTTTATCGGGTTGACTGATTACTAAACATACATCATATTTCTTACATAAAGTGTCTAGTGCCGTCATGGCAATATGGGGTGTTCCCATAAAAATTATTTTTGGTTTATTCATATCAAAATTTGCTTTGTTTTTTTCAAAAATTTTAAGTTTATTATTATAATTTAAATTATATTATCTGATGTTATTAAAACGATGTTCTTACATAAGAAGATAAAGAAAGAAGTAAATGCCAAATTAAAAACCGAACAATTCGGTGATAAAGAAGACCGGGCTAAGCAAATGTATGCGAACGCACCGGTCTTTAAAGCATTACTTTATGTAGCTTTACCAGGGATTTTGATTGCGTTCATGCAAGGGATGTTCATCTTTGCTGACCAAATCATGATGGTAAACCTGATTCCGACGGCGGGGACGCCAAACCTGACGGGTTTGTTTGGCGACTACACCACCAACATCAAGAACTTTATTGACTGTTGAAACTTTGCTTATCGGGCGGATTACGCGGCACAAATTTCAACGTTTAGTATTGATGCTTTAATTCGTTTAACCGTCTCATTAATTACACCGGGGCTTTACATTTTAAATGCAGTTACCATTCTTGTCGGAATGGGTACGGCAGTTAACTTCTCTAAAGCCATTAGTACTCGCAACAAAGAAGCAGCTTATGATGCGTGAAGTACTGGGGTAATTAGTACCATTGTTATTTCAATTTGTTCTTCCTGTATTATTATTGGAGCTGCCCAAGCGTGAGTAACTAGTTCTGTTGGTTCAGTTAACAGTGTGCAAGTGGCAAAAATCTTCACTACTCACCTAGGGGAATTCCAACAAACTGCTTACTATCACTTCCTTCAAAATTCGGACTTGCATGCAAAGATGACGTTTGTTTATCCAGCTGCGAAGCAAGATCCAAAAATGTTTCCTCAACACACGGTTGTTGTTAATCCATTAATTCCAATTCACGAAGTAATCAATGACCAATCCGTTTTAGTAACACCACAAATGATGTTACAACATCCTTATCAATATATTTATTATCCATTCTATGCTCAATACCGGGCAAAAGCAATTTATTGATCTTCAGTATATCTAAGAGTTGATGCTGGTTTCAACATTTTTGCCTGCTTTAACCAATACTTCTCCTTAATGATTCGGGCTGAAGGTAGACAATTCTACCCAGCATTCTTAGCAACTTTAGCGAACGCACTTAACATTGTGCTAGATGCAATTTTCATTGATGTTGTTAAGATGGGTGTATTCGGTTCAGTAACTGCTCTAGTTACTGGTTGAGCTTTCAATGTTTTATTATTCATTGTTTATATTGCCATCATGGCACATCGAAAGAATGTCATGACGTACTTGAAGTTTGGAAAGGTACGATTCCGTTACTTCAAATGAGATATTGTTTGAATTGCCGTTGGGGTTGGTGCTGGTGCTTCCATTTGAAACGCTGGGATTGCCATGCAAGGTACCATTCAAAACATTACCTTAACTGAAACTACTGTTTTAACTAAGTTACCAGTTTCACCATCTTATTACGTTGAATTAAACGGTGCGATGTTACCAATCGTTAACTTCTTCTTCAACGTTCTATATGGTACTGTTCAAGGTGGGGTTGCTCTAGTTGCGTACAGTTATGGAGCACGTCGATATGACCGGGTTCGTAAAGAATTCTGAATGACACTTGCCATCGTAGTTATTTACGGTTTATTCATCTTCTTATTCATTGGATGAGGAATTGATGAATACATGCTAGATGGATTTAGAGTAACTGAAGGTATTCCTGACCCAGAAAACGCTTACAAATTCTTTGTAAACGCACGTTACTTCCTACGTCCAACTATTCTTGAAATTCTAACTTACTCCTTTGCTACTCCAGCTCTAGTTCTATACCAAGCATTAGGAAAGATGTTATCTGCCGTAACTGATTCTGGTATTCAAGGTTTC
>JAGBOP010000049.1 GCA_017633835.1 bacterium | reverse complement strand
CAAAAACGTCATCTAAGAAAGGATAGCATTATTTCCTTATCCGACAAACACCGTGATCGCTATCTTCTACAAGATAAGTAAAAGGAGGTAAATACACATGAGAGTAAAAGGTGGACCTGCTACAAAGAATCGCAGAAAAAAATGATTAAACCAAGCTGAAGGTAGTTTTGGAACCAGACATCTTTCTTACCGGATTGCAAGACAAACTGTTATTCGGGCTGGTCAATATGCCTTCGCTGGTCGAAGAGCAAAGAAAACTCAATTCAGAGAATTATGAATTGCTCGGATTAATGCCGCAGTGCGTGATCTTGGTTATACCTACAGCAAATTCATGGCAAAATTGCATGAAAAGAAGATTGATATCAACCGCAAGATGCTAGCTGAATTAGCCTTCAATGATTTACCTGCTTTTAACGCCTTAGTTAAACAAGTAATGGCTTAGAAAAATAAGAAAAAAGTATGGAAGAAATTCTTCCATATTTTTTATTTATTTATACTTTTTTAAGAAAGGTTATCCTTTGAAAAATAAATTAATAAAATATAATAATTATTAGTAATTTGCAAAGGAAATAAGATGAATTACGACAAACAAGAAATCTTAACTAAACTAAGAACTGCTAAAAACTTAACAGAATTAGTAGAAATTAAGAATAAGTTAAGTAAACAATTAATTGACGATTTGCAAACCCAATTAGCAAAAGCTACTGACGTGCAAGAAAAACGCACTTTGGGCATGCAAATTAACCAAACAAAAGCTTTTTTACAAGAAGACTTTATTACTGTTCGCAACGAATTTGCTAAAGATAATAATCATGTTCACTATGTAGTAAAAGATGCTACTGATACCCTTGAATACGGTCGGTACCACGTTTTGGAACAAGTAAACGACGAATTACTTGGCATTTTTAAAGGACTTGGTTTTGACATTAAATGTGGGGATGATATTGTTTCCACTTATTGAAATTTTGATGTGTTAAATATTCCAGAAACCCACCCATCACGAGCCAGTCATGATTCGTTCTTTTTTGATCCATTGACGATTTTAAAAACTCAAAATACAGCCTATAGTGCTTATTTCACGAGTTTATTAAAAGAAAGTCATAATGACATTCGCATTTGCTCTTACGGTCCAGTTTACCGTAATGATGATGACGACGCAACGCACAGCCACCAATTTATGCAAATCGATATGATCTGAATTAAAGATAAATTGAATATTGCTAACTTAAAATGAATTACTGACTACATGCTAAAGAAATTCTTTGGTAGTCAAATTAAGACGCGTTATCGGCTATCATTCTTCCCATTCACTGAACCTAGTTTTGAAGTTGATATTAGTTGCTTCAAATGCCATGGTAAGGGATGTGCTACATGTAAGCACAGTAGCTGAATTGAAGTAATGGGAGCAGGCGTAGTACACAAGAATGTAATTCGCAACTTAGGCTTAGATCCTGATAAGTATCAAGGCATTGCCTTTGGTTTAGGCGTGGAACGCTTTGCGATGTTGAAGTACCAAATCGAAGATATTCGAAATTTCTATACGAATGACTTCAATTTCTTAAAACAATTCAAATAATTTATAAAGAAGGAAAAAGAAAATGATTGTTTCAAAAAATAGTTTAATTCATTTATTTAAAAAAATGAATGTTGATGTTGACCAAATTCCAATTGATAATCATGAATGAATTAATGCTTTTAGTTCCCTTGGAATTGAAGTCGAAGAAATTCACACTTGCAATTTAAGTGAAGAAGATTACAGTGTAGTTAAAATTGAAAGTTGTTATAACCACCCAAAGTCTGATCACTTGCATGTATGTAAAGTCAATGATGGTAAACAAATTTACACCATTGTTTGTGGAGCACCAAATGTAAGACCTGGTATGTACACCATTATGGCTCGGCTAAATACGATTATGCCTGATGGTCGGATTATTGAACCACGCGAAATTCGTGGTACTAGTTCTTGTGGTATGCTATGTGGCTTACACGAATTGTTCCCTGCCCTAGCACCTTACATGTTGCCAATTGATTGCAGTGGAATTATTGACCTTGAAGAACAAGGTAACATGGATGAACCATTCCATTTAGCACCTGGAGCACACGGTTGAGTTAAATACTTAATGCTAAATGATGATATTTTTGATTTAACCTTAGCTACCAATGCTGGTTATTTAAACGGAATTTTACCAATTGGTTTAGCATTATTAGCTTATTGAGATCTAAAGTACACTTTAGAAGTTGAAAAGATTGTTGATCACGAAATCAAGAATGTTACTTGCACTGACGTTTGTGGTTTAATTGAATTTGATGAAGAAAATAAACGCCCTGATTACACCATCAGAATGATTCTTGCTCACAACTTCTTAAAAGCTGATGATTTAGCAAATGCTTATGCTCTAAAGTTATCTCATTATTTTGCATATAGTTTCATTCCCCTAACTGGTAGTTTAAATAGAAAAAAACTTCACGTTACAAAGAACGAAAAAGAATGCTTAATGACCAATTTAAGTGGTAATTATTATGCCATTCCTGCTGATACACTATTATTGGAATGTGGTAAAGATGTTGCAGCCATGGTTGGAATATTAGCAAGTGGAGATTACACACCAAAGTTTGAAGAAAAAGGCTTTTACTTATTATTTGGTGATGTAAATGCTTACCACGTTGGCCAAGTTCTAAAAACCATTGACTACGATAGTTACAACGCTCGCTTAGCAACTAAAGGTGGTTCGTTCTGATTTGCTAATCATTATATGCGCAGCATTTTCCCATCCACTAATGAATGCGAATTCCTTGTTAGTTCATTCATTATGAAGCCATACATTAAACTTGCTTGCACCTGACAAGAATTATTTGCGAAATTGACCAGTTACAAAGACTTTGATGAATCAAAAGTTATTCACCAATTAGACATGATTGGTATTAGATATGATTCTGATGAAGATTGCTTTTATATTCCTCCATACCGCACGGACTTTGATAATGATAACGATTTAATTGAAGAAGCATTGCGGTTCATTAACGTTAACTTACTGACGCCTGAACCAATCAGTGCCCAATTAGTTACTAGTCAAGACACGTATGTGTATGACCAAGTTAATAAGGTAAGAACTTACTTAGTTGATCTTGGTTGTTATGAAGTAAAAACCTACCGTCTAACATCCAAAAAAGACTTACACCAACCATATCACAGTGAATATAATGATGAAGAACAACCATTACTAAACCCAATCAGCAGTGAACGGGAAGTAATGAAGCACACCTTATTTACAAGCTTATTTAACATTGACCAAGCAAACTTCAGTAAAAAGAATTACATGGTAAAGAATATTTTCGAAGTAGCAAACATTTACTGAGAAAATAATTCGCACACTTCCATGATGCTTGGAGCTTTATTTGACACTGATATTGGGATTACTGATAACAAGATTGTGGGCGGAAGAAACTTAAACCTAAGTTTAATTTTCAACTTGTTACACCACATAAGTCAAATTATTTGCCACGAAGATTTAAATTTCGAAATTGACGAAGATAACGCTAACGAACAATTTGTTCGTTTATACAGCATTCGGTACGAAAATAAATATCTTGGTTACATTGGCATTGTTAACAAGCAATTTGAAAACTTTAGCATCGAAGTTGATAATGCTTCAGTTTACTATTTGGAATTAAACTTAGAAGCATTATGCGAAATTGCTAAAGAAATCGAAAAAGAAGAATACCACGTGGTTGACAAAATGCCATGCATTAGTAGAGATATTAATGCAACGGTTGCAAAAACATTTGATGGAACTTTAATGCTTCATCAATTGCAAAAAGAACTTCCAAGTAAGATTAAAGGTTTTAGCGAAATTCGCATTAAGGATGTATATGCTCCTGCTAACGAAGAAACCAAAGTCATTACATTCAATTACATTGTTAACCCAGTTAAGACTTTAACCAAAGAAGATATTGCTTACATTGAAGAACAAGTCAAGAAAGCAATTGACAATAAATTAAACTAATTTGTAAAAAGTGAAAAAGTTAGAATACCAAGACGAAAGAAATAAATACAAAAACCTTAAATTAACTTTCCATGATGCTTTAATTGCTAAACAAGTTTTTCATTACATTCAAGATGTTCTTAAGAAATATGTAACATATTTGTTCATTGCAAACATTTATTTTGCTTGCAAGCAATTAACATTAATTTATAAGCAATGTGAAGGAACAATTTGACGGGGTTTTATTAATAGTTACATTAAATACTGATTGTTAATTTACTTAATTCCGTTATTTGCGTTTGGCATTGTATTACCAGCGGCTTTAGTTAGTGTAATTTACATTAAAGCCTTTGACATCTGGTTAGCGTGGATTGTCATTGGGTGTTTGTTTATTATCTTTATTTCGCCTTACAGTATTGTTTTAATGAATTATTATTTCAAAAAAAATCTAACCAATAAATATCACAACCAATTACAAAAAGTAAAAATTCAATAACATGAAATTATCTAGGTTTTTACCTGGATAATTTTTTTATGTAATCTTTGTAAATTTTAGATTTAACAACTTTAAATTAGTGTAAAATATAGAAAATTTATCATTTTGATAAAGTCAAATTATGTTGAAATTTACTCAGAAAAAGAAAACTAATAACCAACCAATTAATCCAAATGATCCGCAAGAAAAATCTAATTGAGTGGGGGTTATTAGCATTGCCATTTTAACATTTGCCTTAGGAATTGGCTGGTATATTCCGGGAGGAATTGCTGGGCCATTTGCTGCCACGTTTTATGGGGTTAATGAAACCAACGTTGACTTATCATTAACGATTTACTTAGTGGGAATTTTAGTAGCGTGTTTATTAGTACCACTCATCTTTTACAAAGTAAACCGCAAGTGAATCATTGTTGGATCAGCATTAGCATACGGAGTATGTAACATTATCATTGGGGTAAGTGTGAACTTCCCAATGTTGTTATTTTTTCGATTTATGAGTGGGGTTTTTCACGGGGCAATTTTTGCTGTCTGTACGGTTGTGGTAAGTTCGCTTGTACCCAAAAATAAACGGGGTGGAGCAGTTGCATTATGCTTTACCGCTGTATTTGCCTCCACAGTCACCTTAGTGCCAATCTTTACTTATACATCCACTTTAGGATTGCCTACTAGCAATATTCATGAATTATTAACTGCCAAAGAATATGTGCCATTTTTGGAACATTACCGCAAACTAGCCATGTATGCTCAATACTGACGATGAGCATTCATTATCACTGGAATTTTAACTTTTGGTTCTGGTGCTTTAATTATCATGGTTATTTCCAAGGACATTCCCATTGCAGGGGGAAATAAAAATCCTTGAAAACAATTATCAATTCTTTTATATTATCCCTTTGACCTTGCCTTAATTTTTGGACTTTTAATCTTTTTAGCCATCTTCATTATTTATCCATTATTACAAAAAGAATGAGTTGCGGATGGAGTAGGAGTAATTGCTCAAGCACCCCAATACTTAGCATTAGTGTTAGCTATTTATGGGCTTGCAAGTACTTCGGGTAACCAAATTGGGGGTTGATTTGCTAATGGTCGCACTTTCCCTAACATTTACTATTTAGTGCTAGCAGTCATTGTGATTACTATTTGCTTACTAATTTCAGTGGGAGCAAAATCAGCAGGTGCTATTTTTGCATTTACTATCATCTTACCATTTGTTGCATATACTATTTTGCCTAACATTTACTCCATGTCTTTACCACTAGCAAGACACCATGATCATACCGATGCGGTTGACCTTGAATCAGGTTTAACCATGTTTGTTATTGCTTTAGGTGGAATGATTGGAACTGCCATTGGGGGACCAATTTGTACTTATCCAACTACTGGTCTTTATAATGCATCCAACTTCTATATCGTGTGCGTCATTGTGCTTTGTGTATGTATTGTGTCCTTTGTTTTATTAATTCCAATTCATTGATACATGCATTCAAACCAAATTGTGCAAACTAAGTACAAATTTTATAACCAAGTATTTAGAGGCTTTCCAATCATCCTTGATGAATATTCCACTGCTCAAGCAAGAGAAAGTGCTTATAAGCAAAAAGAAACTGATGCAAAAACCCGCATTTGGGAAGTTAAACCAATTATTAAACATCAAGTGCAATCCAAACAAGATAATAAGTAGGTTAAGTAAAAATACTTAACCTTTTTTATTTATTATTTTTAAAAATATTAAGTTTTTGTTTTATTTAATGTTATGATAACTAAGTTATCTTATGTTGAAAATTAATCATCAAACTAAAAGTTCAAAATTGCAAAGTGATGGTAATCCCTTGTCAGGCCCAAAAAAAAGTAACGTTTGAGGAATTTTAAGTATTTGCATCCTTACTTTTTCGTTAGGGATTGCATGGTATATTTCGGGTGGGATTGCTAATCCCTTAATGGTCACATTTCCCAAAGTCCATGAAAACGTAGTTAACTTAGCATTAACCCTTTACATGATTGGGGTTATTGCTGCTTCATTGGTAATTCCTTTGGGCTGCTTTAAAATTAACCGTAAATACATCTTATTAGCAGCCGCTATTATTTTTTGCATTGGTAACATTATCATTGGGGTAAGTACAAACTTTGGCATGCTGTTATTCTTTCGGTTTATAACTGGTTTTTGTCATGGTTCAGTATTTGCAGTGGGAGCAGTTGTTGCTGCATCGCTTGTACCAAAAAATAAGCAAGGAAATGCAGTAGCTATTTGCTTTACGGCGTTATTTGTTGCTACTTTTACTTTTGTTCCATTATTTACTTATACTAGTTCCATTGATTTACCAGCAATTGGCAATACTATTTATCCTTCATTACCAATGTACAAACAATTCTGAAGATGAGTATTTTTTGTCACTGGCATGATTGCAGCAGTCAGTGTTTTTTTAATTGCTTTTAAGGTTCCAAAGCAAATCACGATTAAAGGTGGACAAAAAAATCCGTGAAAGCAATTATCAATTCTTTTATATTATCCATTTGATCTTGCTATTATTTTTGGTTGTTTAGCATTCATGGCTATCTTTGTTATTTATCCATTATTACAAAAAGAATGAGAAGCACCTACCGTTGGAATTATTGCTAATGCTCCCCAATATCTAGCTTTATTACTAGTTGGTTATGGAATTACTACTACTTTTGGGAACCAATGAGGAGGTAGATTTTCTGATGGTAAAACCTTCCCAAATATTTATTACATTGGTTTTGGCATGGTTGCTGTTTTTACATGCTTAACAATTTGCACTGCTGCTAAAAGTCCCATTGCAATTTTAATCTTTACCATTTGCATTCCGATTTGTGGGTATGCCACCCTTCCAAACTCATTTGCCATGGGGATGAGTTTAGGTCGATACCATGATAAAACGGATGCGGTTGACCTTGAATCAGGAATCACTCAATTCATGGTTGCAGGGGGAGGAATGATCGGAAGTGCGATTGGGGGCCCAATTTGTACTTATCATACTGGTGAACTAGTTGGCCGATACAACGCTGGTAATTTTTATATTGTTGGAATTATTGCCATTGTGCTTAGTGCATGCTCCTTATTATTCTTATTACCAGTGCATTGATACATGCATAATAATCAACTCGTAAATAAGAAATATAAATTCTACAATAAGATTATTAATCAATTACCATTCCTATATGATCAATATGCTTCCAAAGAAGTACTTGCAGAAGTCACCAATCTTAAAAAGAATAATTCACACCGGAAGATATTTGAAATGAAACCCATTTTTCATCGTAAAGAAGCAAAACAAATATCATAGTTAAATAGGGATAATTCCCTATTTTTTATTATCCACAAACATTCACAATTTATATAAAATAAAATTACAATTTATTACAAAAGGAATTTATTTTATGGATAAAGAACAACCAACCGATATTTACCAAATGCGTGATTTATTTAACGAAATTGCAAAGGATATTCCTAGCAACTTGAAAAATGAATTGGATGCTGAGATTAAAAAATTTGACATCAATTTAAATACCATTGAAGCAGTTATCAATAAAACATCTCCTAGTATCCCTTGAATTGAATTTGATGATATCCTTCGATCAATTAGTAACAGTCTTTGAAACATTTGGTCAGCTCAAGACGGTGAATTTCAAAAGAAGTATTTTTATCAACTTTATAAGTTAGATCGCTTAATAAACTTTTTTGCCATTGATAAAACAGAAACAAAATTAGAAGAATTAGATCAATACTACGATAAACTAAGCGGTGAAAATAAAAAAGAAATGCATAAATTAGAAGGCAAAACTAAACTACTACAAACTGTGGTGGTTGATTTTTTAAATTATGCTAGTGAAGTAACAGTCATCAACGAAAACTATCTTAATGATACAAATATTCGCAAGGAAGCAATTTTATCAACTTTAACTTTTCAAATTTGGAATTTGATGGCTGATCAAATTGGCATTTATGATGATGAAGGTTTTTTAGTTGATGAATTTGATGATTCAAAAAGAAAAATAAATTAAATAAACATATTTAATGTTTTGTTATTAAAAAGACAATAATTCCTTTTGAAAAAAAGAATTATTGTTTTTATATGATTGCAAGATAAATTTAATCTTGATTAATTTTTGAAATTGCTTTTACTGGAGCATAATTTAAGCGATGAAAATCAAGAATTTTCCCGTGGGTATTTAGTGCAGCTAAATGTTTTTTAGTTCCATATCCTGCATTATTTAAAAAATCATAAACCATGTATTGAGGGTGTTCTTTTACGTATAGTTCCATTAAGTAATCTTTATAATGCTTTGCTAAGATACTACTAGCAGCTACATTTAAACTAATGGCATCTGCATGCGCAAACGCAATTAAGCGTTTAGTAGCTTTAGGATGTTCAAAGTCAACAATGATAAAATCAGCATTTTGTTCAATTTTTTGAATGACTTGTTCCATGCCATAAATACTTGCTTTTTTAGGTCCTAATTCATTAATGATTTTTACGCTAATTACTTCTAAATCGTAAATGGAATGCTTAATAATGATATTAAATAAGGCTGCTCGTTGTTTTTTAGTTAACAATTTAGAATCATTAATTTTCTTAATGGTTGCCTCATCTAATTCATTAATAAAAAGAATGCACCCAGCTACCACCATGGGACCAGCTAAATTGCCTCGCCCTGCTTCGTCAATTCCTAAGATATGGTTTTTTTCTAATTTAAAGCGTTTTTCAAAGTAATTTTGCATTGTTAGTTTTAGTAAGTTAATTATTTATTTACTATTACTAGTCAAATTTTAAATAAGTTTTTCATTCATAATCATTTAATGTTAATTTTACTTCCTAGACTTTTTATAAACTTGTAATTACTTAAAGTGTTACTTTTAATCTTCATTTCAAATTAATACTCTTAATTAGTTCATATTAAAATAATAAAGATATTTGATTAGTAATAAATAAGGATTAAAAATGCAAGTTAATGTAAAAATCATCATTAAACAAATGAATGATAAATGACCCATCATTTGTCAATCATTAACCAAAGATCAAATTAAAGATAATTCGTATAGTATTGATTTAATTACTAAGAATTTGGCAACGTTTGAAGCAACTGAAAATGGAACCATTGATCCAATTGATTGATATGATTATATTGGTTTATGTTGACAAACTTTTGATGAACTATTTGATTTGACGGCGAACTTACCAGATGAATATTTATTTAATTATGGATTTTATCTTGATAATTTTAGTAAGAATTTAAATTTATACATAAGTGCTAAATATGAAGTTAAACTAAATGAATTAGCTTTAAAATTTGAAAAATTATCTCCCGATGATCAAAGTCGGATTAACTCAATTAAATATCAAATTTGAATCATTGATGACACCACGCATCAATTTTTAAATTTTAGTCACAAAGTGGGGTTAATTGACCAAGATTCTACTACTGCTGCTAATGATAACTATAGTAAAATTTTGCAAAATTTATCAGAATCAAAATTAATCCTACTTGACCAAGAAATGTCCGTATATAGTTCGGAACATTTTTATATCCATGATTTTAATACTAAAAAAATTAAACCAAATTAAGCAAGTGTTAAATGTATTAAATAAGTGTTTTTCTTAAAATAAATATTGGTTTAATAATTTATTAATTATTCTTTAGTAACTCATTAAAAAGTACTGCTTAATTTTAAATAACCAACTTATAAATTCTTGACTGAAAATAGCCATCTTTCATGAAAATTACGTTAATATTTAAAAAATATCAATAAATACTAATTAGGTAGCTTTGTTATGGTGTTTTATTTTTACAAAAATGTAAAATTTTTATTAAAATCTTAGTATTATATTATTAATATAAAGACAAAAATTTAGCGATGATTTTTAGCAAATTGCAAGCAAAATTAATTCAATTTATGTTAAGCAAACAACCATTTGGTGGTTCTTTGCCTTTTGCTAATTCAATTAAACTAAATGCAAGTGTTCTAATAACGTTTCCAGTTTTTTGCTTAATGGATAATAAAACGTTTTTAAATCAAGGTAACTATAAATTTTATATAACTTGAATCTTTTTTACTAATAACTTAACCTGAATAATACTAAAGCGTTTAATTAAACAACCTAGTTTATTTCTTGCCTATTCTTTTTCACCGCTTACGGAAAGCAAATAATTATTGATGAAGAAAAGGCAAGTAAATTGCCTTTTTTAGTTTTAAAGTAATAATTAATTTCATTAACATTTTTTAAATAAATCAGTTTAGTAAGGTGTCTTTCCGATGAATAAGAATAATGCAAATACTTCATTAAAAATAACGAACCCAATTTGTTATAGTTATAGTATTGTTTGGGTTTATACCAGTAATGATCCAAATCTTCAATCATTAGTGCAATTAAAGTGAACTAATGAAAATTTGCACTTACTTGCAACGACTTTAGATAATGATTGATTTTTCATCAAGGAATATTTAATTAGTCAACGTGAAGATAATCCTAGTCACCATTTAGTTTACTTTACAGTGCTTCGTAATAAATGGGGACAAAATATTAACCAAACTAATTTTTATAATTATCTTGCTAAAAACAACATTAAACCAGTTGATTTAAAAGATAAAAATATTACTGATAATAATTGGTACCAATTGTCGGTTAAAAATGCCATTGAATTACTAAATAATATAAAAATAACTCCGGGTGTTTTTGCGTTAAATTTATTTGATAAAAAAATTGAATTGCGTCCTGAACAACAAGAAGCTATTGAATTAACTTCTTATTCTTACATCAATGGAGGCAAACAATATTTATGAGCATGTAAATCCGGTTTTGGCAAAATGACAAGTGCAATGCACTTAATTTTGCAATCATTTGAAAACAAACTTAACTTTAAAAAAATTATGATTGTTTCTAACAAAACTGGTGCATGTGACGAATGGTTTAATGCTTTTAAAAGAACCCGGATGGAAATCAATGGTTTTAAATTCTATAGTAATACCAATGGGGATCGGCTTGAAAGCATTTATCGTTTAAATGATAGTAAGAAAGCAGTTTGTTTTTATAACTTGCAAGATTTGCGAACCATTAAGTTATCAGATGATAACCCATTTAATAGTGATTCGTTAGCCATTACTAAATTTGATTTATTCATCATTAATGAAATTGATGAAGGAACCCAAAGCATTTTACCAAACGAAATTAAAAAATCATTAAGTAACATTTCACCAAACGCTAAATGATTGCATTTAGCTGATGTGGCCTATAAGGTGCTTGATTTATTTCATAAGAACCAAATTTTTAGTTGAAGTTATCTAAAAGAACAACAAGCAAAGCAAACTAAGAGTAATGAAATTGCCAATCCTTATAAGACTTTCCCAGCAATCAAACAATATTTAATTAATGTTGCTCAAGATTTAGGTATTGAAACTGATTTAATTAATACTGATAACGATGACAATGGGTGCTTAAGATATTTATTTGCTACCAAAAGAATTAATGATGAATATTGTTTTGAACGCGAAGCATTAGTCAAAAGATTTATTGATTTATT
>JAGBOP010000048.1 GCA_017633835.1 bacterium | reverse complement strand
AGTTACTGTCTTTGCATTAAACTCCTTTGGTGGTATTATGCAATGACCATCCTTCTTACTATTCATTGGTTTAACTTCCAGTTTCGGTATCAGTTTAAGTACCATCATTTTCGATGCTTATAGTACTTCGTCAATGCACTGAAACTTAATGTTATCAGTCATGATGTTATACGTCTTCCCATATCTGGCATTCCAAGTTATCGCCAATGCCATCAACGACTCACTTGATTCAAGGAACTAACATGACACAAAAAGATGATTTAATTCTTTCCGTTAAACACCTCGAAGTTAAATTTAAAACCAAAACGGGGGTGGTTAATGCTGTTCGGGATGTCTCGTTCAGCATTTACCGCGGAGAAATTGTGGGGTTAATCGGTGAATCAGGTAGTGGTAAGTCAGTTACGGTTAAATCAATTGTTCGTTTTAACGATAACGACACTTTGAATGCTCAAGAAATTAAACTTTGTGGCATTGATTTACTAAGATTAACTCGCAGTTGATTTAGTTTCAGAAAATCCAAATATAACAATACCCGCAAAATGAAGAAGGTGCGGGGGGTTTATGTTGCTTATATTCCACAAGACCCAATGACTTCTTTAAACCCCAGCATGAAAGTTGGTAAGCAAATTTACGAAGCCATTAAAATTTCTCAAGCTCGTAAATATAAGATTGCTTTAAACAAATTACGGGATGACCAACGCAAGGGGTTAGGCAAAAATGTTGATTATGCTGCTTTAGTTGCCAAATTAAAAAAAGAATATAAAGAAAACACCAATCCCGTTCATATTAAAAAGCGGATCTTTCAATTACTTGAATTCATTGGGATTAATGATATTGCTAACAATGTCAATAAATATCCTAATAGTTTCTCCGGGGGGATGCGGCAACGGATTGTTATCGCAATTACCATTGCGTGTGAACCGGATTTAATTATTGCTGACGAACCTACTACTGCCCTTGACGTTATTGTGCAAGCCAAGGTTATTAGCTTGATTAAACGGTTACGAGATGAACTTAACATTTCCATTATGTTCATTAGTCACAACATCGCCCTAGTTGCTAACCTTTGCGATTATATTTACGTAATGTACGCTGGAAAGATTATTGAACAAGGTACCTTACACGACATCTTCATTGAACCACGACACCCATATACTTGAGCGTTAATTGAATCAATTCCTGACCCGCAAATTAAAGGTGATCTTGCCTTTATTCCTGGTACGCCACCAAACATGACTTTACCAGTTCACGGTGATGCATTTGCACCCCGCAATAAGTACGCTTTAAAAATTGACTTTGAAAAAGAACCACCATTGTTTAAATTATCAAACACGCATAAAGCTGCCACCTGACTTGCTTACGATGATGCTCCAAAGATTCCAATTCCTGAAGGTGTAAAGCAAAAAGTGGAAATTGCTCGGAAAGCAGTTTGATTAAAAATTAATGGAGAAGGTTCAACTGATGAAGAACAACCAACTACAGAAAGAGATGACAAATAATGAGTAACAATGACATTAAAGAAGTTGAAGAACGCATTTCTTTACTAAGTTGAGTTGTTGATAACTTAGATGAACTTAATAAGAAGTTAAGTTTAAATTACCAACCAGAAGAAGAACAAGAAGAACTTGAAGAAGAAAAAAAGGAAAAAAAGCCCATTCTAGATGTAGAAAATATTCAAAAATATTACTACACTTCTAAAAAGGTATTGGACCAAATTACTTTTAAAGTTTATCCCGGGGAATTCTTTGGGATTGTTGGGGAATCTGGGAGTGGTAAAAGTACTTTAGGGAAAATCATTATTCGGATTATTGGTAACTCTGGGGGTACCATTAAGTTTGCCGACCGTTATATTTCGGCTAACAAACTACTAAAGAAAACCAAGAAATGATTAGCACAAAATATTCAAATGGTTTTCCAAAGTCCAATTAGTTCATTAAACCCAAAGAAAAAAGTATTGGACTTAATTAAGGAACCATTATTAAAATCTTCCTTAATTAGTGATAAAGTTGACTTATTAATCAAAATTCACAACGTGCTTAACAACATCTTCGATACCAGAATCGAAGGATTATGTCAAGCATACAAAGCTGATTTCTATAAAAAGTATTACGCGGTTTTATATTATGCTTATTTCATGTTTCTAGCCAAATTTGCCATCTATGAAGCATACTTAAAACCTCACGATCCAGCAACGATGCAAAAATTCTATTACCATTTATCACCATTGCTTCATCGGTATAGCAGCGATAAATACATTAATGAAGGTTTTTTAAACGTTCAATATAATGTTAAAGATATCAGTGATTTAAATTATTATCATTTTGTTGAACTAAGTGGTAATCAACAAAAAGAACTATGGGAT
Organism: bacterium; assembly: GCA_017633835.1. The sequence continues at coordinate 29,781 of JAGBOP010000048.1, read as the reverse complement.
AAATTTATTAAAGACCGTCCACTATTAGATTTCTATGATTTAAATTTAACCCAATCTATTAGCTCACCAACTGATTTTTTTGATGACTTAAGTGATGCGGATGATTTCATCATTAACGCGGTGAATGAACTTGATGAAAACGTTAAAAACGTCTTAAATGTTAGTGCGAAATATTTCAGTAATGTTACGAACATTACCCAATATATCTTACGCAAAATTCAACGCATGGATCTTTATGATGAAGAAGTTGAATTATATCAAGCATTTGTTAATTACACTAAATCCCATAACTTGTATGTCTTTAATCCCCTTCATGATAAGATTACCAACATCATTGAAAAAAAGCAAGCTTTACTAGAAGATTTTAGTGAAGAATACAAGAACCACACTGGTTATAACGCCCGCAGTATTTTACGCAGTTATTTAAGTTCTTCTCGACAAGAAATTGCCAGTGCTCGACGGGGTATTATTAACCACGAAAAAGATCCATTTATGTATCTTTACTATAACATTCGGGCGGCTGCATTGCAAGAACGGTTTAACGTTATTAAAATGCTAAATAAGACTGATAACCTTACCGAAGGGCAAATCAGTTTCTTAATTCAAAAGGTTTGAAACGGTATTCGGGAAAAATATCAACCCCTTTATAATGAACTAAAGCAATTACAAGAACTTGATAAAGACAAAAATGTCGCCAAAGAAGATATTGCTCTAAAGATTCAAGATTTAAGTCGCAAACTTCATGATAAATGGGAAGAACATGGTAGTGAATTACCAGCTACCAAAAAAGCAATGGCTTTTGCGGACAAGTGAGGAAAAGAAAATAGCGATATTTTCCAAAAGAATGTTCGCACGGTTGAAAATCAAGTTAATCGGTTAAAACAACTTGATGATCAATTACAAGGTCTATTATCACAACGACCAAATAATGAAGAATTAAAACAAGCCGAAATCAAAGCCAAAGCTGAATACGATCGAATTAGTGCTGAATTTGCCAGCAAGGTTGATTACTTTGATAAAACCGAAACTGACAAAGCAAGTCAATATGAAGAAGAAGCAAAGAATATTAAAACTACTAGCGATCCTTATTTAATTTCTTTGATTAACAGTGCAAGAAATTGCATGTGAAGACTTCCACATACTTTACGTAGAAATTCCGCTCAATACCACGCTAATAGAGCGAATGCCATTCAAGACTTAATTTCCACCAAGAACAGTATTGCAAGTAGTTTCATTGAAGTACAAGAAATTTTAAACAACATTAAAATTTACTCCAAACTTTACACTACGAAAGACTTAAAGCGAATTCGTCGTCAATTAGTAAAACACTTAACTAAGTTATATGTCTTTGATACTTTGGAAAGTGTTGGTCTAAAACAAGAACACGCGTTTAGATATATTTATGAATTCTCAGGTGGTCAACGGCAACGGATTGCAATCGCTCGGGCATTAGTAACCAAGCCAAAACTAATTATTGCCGATGAACCTATTTCCGCACTGGATGTTTCCATTCAAGCTCAAGTTGTTAACATCATGAAGAATCTATCAAGAGAACGAAACATTACCTTCTTATTCATCGCTCACGACTTAAGTATGATTCACTATGCATGTGACCGCATGATTATTATTAATAAAGGTCACATTTTGGAAAAAGGTAACACCAACGAAATCTTTGACCACCCAGGTCACCCATATACTCGCACGTTGCTAAAAGCAGTTCCAGAATTAAATAACATGAACTTAGACTTAGCTAAAGAAAGTGAAAAGGTTGATCAACCTTACGGTAATTACAACCCAATTGATAACCCAACCTTCTATTCAATTCTTGGAACCAAAGAACACTACGTATTTGGTACGCAAGCCCAAGTGCAAGAATGAAACCCAAAATGCAAAATTCAAATCGCCGGCCACAAAGGTTAGGAAACCACCGTACATATCGCACCAGTCGGTCGCGGATTAACTGAAACGCCACAACTTTTAAAAACCAAGACAAAAAAACCACCAAAGGGTGGTTTTTTTATGGTTTCTTGTGAATTTTGTGAATTTGCGTCTTTTTGATTGCTTATTTCCGTCACAATGATTTATTAAGTTATTCGCAAATGCTTAAGAATGCATTTGTGATTCCAAGTGGAATCGATTTTGGAATCGTTTTAATGTGATGAGCTGCTCGTAGTTTAATCTTTTCTTACCTTGGTTTCATGTTCTATAAAATTTCCGAAACACTAAAACTAAGAAAACTAAAACGATTCTTAAAAATGGAACCTGATGATCCATTCTTTGATAACATGGGATCATATGATGAATATCATGAATACTTGGAAATCAAAAAGAAAAATACTAAGCTGGCTTTTTGAGTCGGACTTAGTACTTTCACAGTTATCTTTATTATTACTTTAGTAGTGGCATTAGTCTAATACCAACTGCTTACAATAATTTGCATCATTTTGTAAACTTGAATTTTCATTACTGTTAATTGCTTGGCACTTAATTTTATAAAGTGATGATTATCAGTATTTGCTTTAATGATTAAATAGTTAGTAATTTCAATTGGTAACAACGAATATTGATTAGCATCCAATTTAATTTTTAAACTATCATAATAAGCATCAATTTCTCTTAATTGGTGCTTATTATAAACTAAGCACACAAAAATAAGATAGATTAAAAAGAATAAACCTAATAAAATTAAGAATATTATCCCAATGATTCAAAAATAAATTGCGTCATCTTTTTTGGCATTAAATGAACTGATACTTGCCCCAATTAAAAAGAATAATCCTGCAATAAAAGCACAAATTATCATCAGTCATTGCATGCAAATAAAAATAAAGTAAATACAACCGATTTCGTCAATTTTTCGCTTATAGGTTTGATCAAAGTTTTTTAATTTTGATCAATCCACTTCGTCTTTATTTTTATTTGCATTAATGATTGGTAACCAATCAGTGTTTTCACATTCATTTAATGCATTTGCAATAATTCGTAACGTCATCTTCCTATTTATGAATTATATTTGTATCTAATTTAATTTGTTATTTTCATCATGATAATTTTGAAAGAAAATTAGATGATTGCAATTGTGCAAACGAAAGGAATTAATATGAGTACAACGAAGAAAACAACAAAAGCAACAACCAAAACTAAACATTCTCAATCATCAGCAAAAAAAGAAGAAACTAAAGAATCAGTTGCCTTGGCTTCTTCTGATAGTGAAAAAGAAACTTCGATTAAAAAAGAACCAGCTAAAGTTGGAGCAAAAAAGAAATCATCAAAGAAAGAAGCTAAAACAGAAAGCAAGCTAGAAAAAGCTAATGATGATAGCGACATGATCACGATGCACCAAACTCCAGTCATTGCAATTGCTGACCCAGCTTCTACTTTTCAACAAAATGCTCAAGATAAATTAGTTAAAAGGGGAAAGGGAAAGCAACAACGTCGGAAGGATATTGTTTTTCAAAAAAAACCTAAACAAAATAAGTTTGATGAAGAAAAAGATTACGATGATGAAGAAAATCCAACTGATATTGGTGAAGGTGAATCTCCAAAAGTAAGTGCTAGAGCTCAACTTCATATTTATGAATCAGGTCGGATTAAAAAAAGTAAGCACCCAGAAGCAAGTGATGAAACTAGTTTGTTAGATCCAGATGACATTGATGCTCAATTTGAAGATGATGATGACATTCATGTTTATCGACGTTCTAATATTTCCACCCAAGATAAAACTACTGATAGCATTAAATCATTCCTTTCCACGCTCGGTTCAAGTCGGATGCTAACAGCTGATAAGGAACAAGAACTAGCCCGTTTATTGCATTCAAAAAATGAAGATGATCGTCAATATGCTTTTAACCAATTTGTCACTTCCAACTTACGGTTAGTTACTTCGATTGCTCGTAAATATCTTAACCGGGGATTAGACCTTGAAGACTTAATTGAAGAAGGAGCGTTAGGGCTCATGAAAGCAATTAAGAAGTTCGATTACACGTTAGGTCATAAATTTAGTACGTACGCTACTTGATGAATTCGGCAAGCAATTACAAGAGCGATTGCTGACCAAGGTCGGATTATCAGGGTTCCAGTACACATGGTTGAAATCATCAATAAAGTGATGAAGATGGAACGCACGTTGTTGCAACGCAACGGAAAAGAACCAACCATTAAAGAAATTTATGACGAACTAAAAGATACCGAAAAAAATTTAAGTTTAAAGAAAATTAGTGAAATTAAAAAGTTAAACATTGAACCTATTTCGTTAGATAAACCGGTTGGGAAGGATGAAGAAAGTCAATTCATTGACTTTGTGCGAGATGTTGATTCAGTAACACCAGAAAACTATACCAACAAGATTATGCTAAAAGAACAAATTGATAAATCTTTGAAAAATAATCTTAGTGAAATTGAAGAAAAAATCATTCGTTTACGGTATGGTTTACCATTAAAAGATGAAAATGGGGATGAAAAAGAAAACCGGAAGCCAATGACGCACGAAGAAGTAGCTGATTTCCTAAATATTACAAAAGAACAAGTAAAGCAATATGAAGCAAAAGCTATTCGTCGCTTAAAACAACCAAGTAAGAACAAGCGATTACGGGAATTGTTCTATCATATTAATGAATAATAAACTTAAAGCAATTGCTCATTTAATTAAACCACAATGAAAAGTGATTGCAGATGTTGGGTGTGATATTGCCTATTTATCCTATTACAATTACACTAATCATTTGCATCACTTTTTCTATAATATTGATAACAAACAAGGACCCCTAAAGTTAGCAACGCAATTACACCAAAGCGTGGTTAATGATGCTAGTTTTATTTGCAGTGAAGGATTAAGTTATTTAAAAGAGCACCAAATTGACATTGATTGTTGTGTCATTGCGGGAGTAGGAGGATATACTTGTTTAAAAATCTTGGATAATGATTATGATGGAATTAAACGTTATATTTTTCAAATTGAAAATAACCAAGAAATAATTGATGATTGAATTATTTACCATCATTACCAAATCACTGATATTTTGTACGTCAAAGATCGTACCTTTAATTATTTAATTTATTTAGTTGAAAAATAAAAATGAAGCAACCAGAACATAAAGCATGAAATGAACAATCAACTATTTTATTAGTTGATAAACCATATCAATGAACAAGTAATGATGTTGTAAGGTATTTAAAATTTCATGAACGTTATAAAAAAATTGGTCATGCTGGCACTTTAGATCCATTGGCAACTGGTTTACTTATTATTGGGACTAACAAGTGCACGAAGCAATTAAATGACTTATTGCATGTTAATAAAAGTTATTTGGTAACAATAAAATTTCATTATGCAAGTAATACTTTTGATTTAGATACCAATCAAGTTGATTGTTATTTTCATGAGTCATTAATTAGCAAAGAGCAATTAATAAGAGGATTAAATTATTTTGTTAATTTACATCCTTATTTGCAAGTTCCTCCGAAATTTTCAGCTATTAAAATCAATGGTCAAAAAGCTTACGATTTAGCAAGGAGTAATATTGACTTTCAATTAGAACCTAAACCAGTCACTTTATTTTCTTATTTTGATTTAATATTTGATGAAAAAAAACAAGAAGTTACATTTATGATTGATTGCAGTGGGGGATTTTACGTACGAAGTTTAGTTAATGATCTTGCCATTAAACTAAATACGCATGCAATTTTGATTGAATTAAGGCGAACAAAAGTTGGGCCATATAATATTAATGACCCCCAAGTAATAACAATAAAAAAGAATGATTAGTTTTCACTAATCATCTTGAAGTCATGCAATGACTAGTAATAGTCGTTGCATTTTTTTATCAAAAAAATATCTGCAATTAGTAAAAACAGTTTACTAAAGAAATTTGTTAATAAAAAATGTTAAGAAAAAAACATGAAGTTTGACTAGAATCCAAACCTCATGTTTTATTTGACTTATCATTGCAAAATATTTTAGATGTTATATATTTTTTTAATCATTTGGATATTAATAATTTAATTTAGGGAATCAGGATGAAAAGTATAGTAAATATTGCGTTCACTCACGTAATAACAACTTAAAAATTGATCAAATTATGATGTTCATTTAACATTTTATCAATTGGGAATGATTGATAATAATATGCTCAAAAGAAATATTCAAGTGATAAAAAACCATAATACTAACTTCAGTGTTTGACATAGTGATTTAAATCTTGATGTCAATTATAAGAATGCTATTGTCAAAATACCATTTGTAAACTTTTTGGATATTTACTTAATTTTTTTTCAATATATTGTGGTGCAAAAATAATGAGCATTTTAAAAACTTGAATAATATCTTTTTTCCTTTCTTTGCTTCAGTTATGTTAAAAAAATCCTAACTACTTATAATGAACATCATCAAATTACTTTTAATGTCAATAAAAAAATAGAAGTTGCCAAACTTCTATTTCTTAAATACTGTTTCTTCTTTGTTAAAAATTAATTACATTAATTTCTTAATTAAGATTGGAAGTTTATCTTCCATCATGTGGGATTTAAATCATTCTGGATCATTTATTAGTACCATGCCATCCCCACTATTTGATAGTACAAACATGCACTTATTAGTAAAGTCAGGGAATTGACTTACAAAACTATAAATGTGTTTCATTTTTTCTTGATAGAATGGACTGTGACTTACTAAGAATGGATCAGAGACATTAAAGTTAATTGATAATAATTCAGATAAAGCACTGCTAAATAAACCAAGATTTGGTTTTGGATTGCTTAAAGTTAAAGTAATTTGCACATTTTCATTCTTTGGTCAATTCTTTAACTTAAATAAGTAAGCAGCTTTTGGTTCACTTACTTTTAGGTAGTGGACATATGGTACTTCAATAATGTATGGTTTATTGTCTGATCCATTCACACTGATATTATCAAACAAATCTTGTGAATCGTATGATTGTAATGATAATGTTGCTTTATCAATGCCATCACCCATGTCAGTACGATCAATGATGTCAATTCATTTACTTAACTTGGCAGTGTGAGCAAAGAAAGTAAAGAAATTAGTGTATTGATTTAATTGATATTTTCAACTATCTACTTTTGTTGGACTAATTGTTTTTTGGTCAGTATATTGGGCATACTTATTATTGTAGTTATATCATTCTTGATTAATTCCATTAATCAATAATGGGAATTGAGCAGTTTTAAATCAACCATCAAAATAATTGATTAAGAAATTAATAAGTTTATCTTTTACTGCTTGTAAATTAGAAATTTCAAAGTATTTAGTAGGATCATAATTTAATGAAGTTAAAATGTTTTCAAAATAATTTTTAAAAGGAACAGGATTTTCTTTTTTAGTTAAAAAGACATTTTTGCGCAATGCAAATGGATTGGTTAAGGAATTAGGATTAATTGTTTTTCAACTTACTAAATTATTAATAGTTGGTTCATCAAAAAATAATTGCACATTATTATTAGTACCACTATAATATCAACCTAATCCTTCTTTTAAAGCAGGATTATTTAAATCTAATAAAGTCTTATTTTGGTTATCGGGGTGAACATTAAATAATGTTTCATAACTAACATTTCAGCATGAAAATGCTGGTTGTAAATAATTAGTTAATCAACATAAATTATTTTCTTGCACAATGCTTGGAGTTAATTCATGGTGCGTTGCACTTAAAGTTTCATCATGGTCTTGATTGGTTTTATCATCATGAATAGTAATGGTTTTAGTTTTAGTGCTAGTAACATCAGTTAACTTTAAGTAATTAAAGGTTACATCATAAATCGGAGTATTATGGTAAATGCTTACATGTAAATTACTAATACTTACTAAGTTACTTAAAGTTAATTTGTCAGTAAGACATGGAACATTTAAGTAATTAAAAGTGCTAAAGTTATATGCTTGTAAAACTTTATTAATAATGTCACTAGTATATTTACCGCTAAATGCTTTTGTAATTCAATCGTTAGCGGTTTTTTCTTCTTGATCAACTTTAACACTTTGATCTAATCCGTAGCGTTTTAGTTCAGCAATTTTTTGTAAATTTTCTTTTCGTTTATTTCATCAGAAAAAACCTACTAACAAAAAACATCCTCATAAGATATGACTATTAATATTTTCTAGGCGCATGATTTCTTGTTTTGTCCGAATATCATCCCCACCATTTTGTTTTAATTCATCAATTTTTTGGTGACGTTCAGTTAATAATTTATCAAAGTTATTATTACTTAATGATTGCAATCATTCATCAACAACTTTGCTAATTACCTCATGCTTGGTATCTTGGTAATGTTGATAAAAATCATTAATAATTTGACTTTCATTTTTGTTTTTATTTAAATCATTCTTCATAGTTTATTATTTTTTCTATTTGATAACTATACATATTATAATTAAGAAATATATTACTTAAAAGATGAAAGAAGAATAAAAAATGGGAATGTTAGCTGATACAAGTACTCCAAGTAATCCACAAGGATTTTCTCCCAATGTTGATAATACCATTAGACCAGTCACCATGACTGGGGGCCAACATGTGATGTATATCCTTTGAAATATTATTACCTTAGGAATTTGACACTATAAAAAACGCAATCAATTAAACGAACAACAAATTGCGGTTAACACTGCTGCATCTGATATTGATGTTGCATTAACAAAAAGACGTGACACCTTAATCAAGCTACTAGAACAAGTTAAGAGTTACTATAACTATGAAGGTGATGTGCAAACCAAGATTACCCAATTACGTTCAATGAATACGGGTGATTTTAATAAAGCTAGTCAATTAATGGATCATGTTCAAACTGGTTTAAACATGGCATTTGAAAATTATCCTAATTTAAAAGCTAATCAAGTTGTGCAAGATTTGATGAGTAGTTCGGAAGTACTAGAAAGTGAAATTGCAGCTTCACGTCGACTTTATAACATGAAAGTTGAAGCCTTTAACGGCCAAATTTACAACTTTCCAACCAATGGGGTTGCTAAAGGAATGGGACTACACAACTTTGCTTTATTTGCTGCTTCAGCTCAAGAAAAGCAAGATGTTGATATGTCTTCATTAAACGATTACGGTACTAACAAGCAAAGTAGTCAAAACAAAGAATAATTATTATTAACAATAAAAAAAAGTAGGTTGTTAAAACAGCCTACTTTTTGTTTGCTCTTCATTAATTATGCATTTAGTTCGCTAACTAATGCTTGAATTTTATCTTGCATTTGGTTAGCATCAAATCAATTTGGATCATCAACTAACACTAAACCATCATATTGGTTTGATAATACAAGCATGCAATGCTTGTTAAATTCTTGGTTATTATTAAAGAAGTTAACCATCTTCTTTAACATGCTTTGATGATATTGTGAATTTGCTAATAATAATGGATCAGAAATAGCAATTGGTGCTTTTTGCAGCATGTTTCTAACTTCAATAGTGTAATTAGAAGTAATCTTATCATCAATGATGCTACTCATAATAAAACGCATGTCTTGATTTGCTGGTCAGTTATTAACTTTAAAGCGGTACGCTTTTTTTGCTTCCACAATTGGGAAGAAGTATTCATATTTAACTGGTACCGTATAACTTCTTTCTAATGCACTATCACTAACTTCAACTTCATCAATGCGTTCTTCACTACCATATGAATTTAAAGTAATGTCATATGCCACTAAATTGCTATTAATTGGAGTAGGAGTAGTAATCTTGATTCAACTATCACGCTTTGGTTGTGCTTGAGTAAAATTAAAAATTTTGCGTCATCTATTTAAAAGGAATTGAGTGGAAGTATTACTATCCATTGTTGGAGTATTACCTGCGAATCCAACCATATAATGACCATTTGGTTGGTATCATTCGCGGTTAATTCCCGTGACTAACAATGGAACTTGAGTTGTTTTAAATCAATCATCGAAATAGATGTTGCACATTGCTACTAATTTGTCCTTAAGTTCATCAATCTTCATTGTTGATACTTTATCAGGGTTATTGTAGTCACATGTAGCTAAAACTGATTCATAGTAACTATCAAATGGGATAGTTTGTTGCTTTTCATCATAAAAAGCATAAGTGCCAAAACCATAAGCTTTGTTAGTTAAACTATCAAAGTGTTCATTTCAGTTAACAAAATCTTCTTGGACTTTAATGTTAAAGAATTGGGTTAAATCAACTTCACTACCAGTGTAATCATATCTAATTTCTTTATTGAAAATATCGTTTTCAAGTTTAAGTTGATTACCTTTATCTTTTTTAGCGGCAATAAAGTCTTTTACTTTTTTGGTAGCAGCATTCTTAATCTTATTTCAAAGACCTCTTTGCTTTTCCTTTGCTTCAGCAGCAGCTACTTCATCAATTGCCTTAGTCTTATTTTCAATTTCTTCAAGTGCTCCACTACTAATTAATGAGAATTCTGGTTGTAAATAGTTGGACAATAAACAAATTTCATTAACAGGATCAATAAATGGGGTAGGTTCAGTATGAGATGCAGTTAAAGTTTTTTCCACAGTTTCGGTTTCTTCTTCATCACTTGAATCATCGTCATCACTACTTGTCATCGCAGAAAGAATTCCTGAAATTATTCCACCTGACTTTGTATGTTCTTCTTTGACGTCTAAATTAGCATAAGTAACGACATTACGAATATTTAATTCTCTTAATCCTAAATCATAAATTGGAGTATTTCGCAAATAAACGGCGTTAGCTTTATCAATTCCTAAAATATTAGGTTTATTTAATTTTGCAATTAAATTATCACTATTTACTTGTGAACAAGTAGTTAATCCAAATTCAGCAAAAATCTTGCTAAATAGATCACTGGTTTTTAATGAAACCATGTTACTGTAAACCACGTGGAATAAATCTTGTTTTTGGTCTTCAATCTTTTGATTCATTTCGGCTTCAAATTCATCATATTCTTTAATGATGCGTCTATTTTTCGCATAGATTCCTAAAAAGAATAATCCAATAATTAAAAAGCAAAAAACAATGATTGCAATATTAGCAATCTTTTTGCCGTGGATATTATCTTGTTCATAACGATTGCTAATTTCGTCTTGCAATTTCTTAATTTCATCTTGATGTTGTTTTAGTGTTCCATCAAGAGTATCTTTGGCATGTTGCAATCAACTTTTAACAGTTGGTTCGATTACTTGTTGACTAGATACTTTGTATTTTTCATAATAATTAGCAATTGGGTCTGCCCCTAAATTGCTATTACTTAAATTTACTTTCATATACCTTCCTTTTTTATTTGAATAATCATAATTATAACAATGCTAATTTTAAGAAATTAAAAAATAGATAAAAATCATTGTTAAAATGGTCTTTATCTATTTATTTTGTACTAATTACAATTATTCAATATTTAAGGAATGAGCTAACGCTCTTACTTTATCTTCCATTTCATTTTGGTCAAACCAAGCTGGATCGTCAACTAAAATAATGCCATTATATTGGTTTGAAGTAATAATTAAACAGTGTTTAACAAATTCAGGATTTTGTTGGTGAAAAGTACTTAGAGTTTTTAAAATGGTTTGGTGATATGGTGATTGACTTAAAGTTAAGGGATCAGAGACGTGGAATGGTGCATCATTAAACATTGCTTTGATTTCATCATTATAACTAGTCGTATTTTCATACCCATGACGTAAACCTAGCATAATTCGTAAATTCTTATTTTTAGGTCAATTAGCAGTACTAAAGCAATAAGCCCGTTTTGGTTCTTGAATAGGAAAGAACCGTTCATAAGGTACAGGTACTCTTCGCATGCTTAAGCCATGGTAAGCAGGTTCATATGCAACCATTTGTTGACTGCGAAATGAACGTAAGTTTAAGTTAATTTTGCTAAATCCACTATTATCAATTGGTTCAAATTTAGCAATGTCAACTCATGATTCACGGGCTGGACTATTCATGTGAAAAACAAAGAAATTATGTCATTTATTTAGTAAATACCTTCAACTAGTTTGTTCATTAATTACTGGCACATCATCAGTTGAAGCAATTAAATATTGGCCATTTTTTTGGTATCATTCCCGGTTGATTCCAGTTACTAATAATGGCAATTGAACCGCTTTAAATCAATCATCTAAATAAGCTACTAAAACCTTTTTTAGTTTTAGTTTTAATTCACTCATGTCATTAATGTTAGCAATGGCACTAGCTGAAGTATAACCACATGTAGCAAGAATAGATTCATAGTAACTTAAAAACGGAACTTCACTATCTTTTTCGTTATAAAAAGCGTAATTACCAAAAGCATATTTTTGGGTTGCTAAATTGCAGGTTTGATCATTTCATTTGACAAAATCTTCTTGCACTTTAATGGTAAAAAATTGAACTAAATCATTTTGTTCCCCGCGTCAATTAAAATGCACTTTAATATTAAATTCATCATTTTCTAATTGCACATTATTGGCTTTATCATCAATGTTGTTATTATGACTTTTTTGGTGCGAAGTAAGAACATTATTAGCAAAATCCTTAATTTTGCTTAGCATGGTTTGTTCTCCACTCGTATTAATAGTTTCAGTATAACGTTGATCTAAACCTTTCATTAATGAACTACTAATAAACGAAAAATTAGGTTGTAAGTAATTAGATAATAAGCAAATGCAATTACTTGGTTCAATAAACGGAGTAGGTTCATTATGGTGTGCAGTTAACACGATAGGAATACTATACTTACCAACATCAATTTCACTCATCATCCGTCCGGTAGTTTGCACATTCTTTACGGTAATTTGGCGTAACTTTAAATCATAAATTGGTGTATTTTTATAAAACACTAGATGGGCTTTATCAATGCCAATTACATTGGGTCGTTGTAATTTACTCATGACACTATAAGTATCAATTTGACTACAACTAATTAAGCCATATTGATCAAAAATTTGGTTGACAATGTAACTAGTTCTTAATGAACCTAAATGGTCATAAATTAAATGAAAGATTTTCTTTTTAATTTGATCAATTTGTTTTTGAATACCCATACAATATTGTTCATATTCTTTAATTACCTTTTTATTACTAAAATACATTGGTAAAAAGAATAAGCCAATAATAATAAAACATGAACCAAAAATTAATTTGTTACTTATTTGCTTATGGTGAATGCCTTTTAAATTAGCTTCATCTTCCATTTGTTTTTCTAATTGCTTGATTTGTTGTTGGTATTGCTTTAATTGAGCATCAATTTGGTCTTTAGCTTGTTGAAGCCAATTATCAACTGTACTGTTGATAACATTTAATTTAGTCGTTTGGTATTTTTGATAAAATCCGTTAATTGGATCAACACTAATCCCACTTTGGTTTAATTCTGCTTTCATATTTATCAGTATCTATCTTTTTATTAATAATATATGGATTAACTAATTAAAAAAAGAAAGAAGTAACTACCACCATCGTAATTACTTCTTAAAATTTTGTTTATTTTGTTGGCGTTCAGCCCGTAATTTGTTAATTTCTTTTTGTTTTTTATCGGCTTTTTTAAGTTCGCGTTTTGCTTGCCGTTTTTCTTCTTTAATTAACTTAGTTTCATCACGTTTGCGAAGTGGATCAATTCAACTAGCTTCTTTGCTATAATCCATTTCCCCATTAATAACAACATTTCTAGTTTCTTTATCATGGGTTGTTTTTGTTCGAGCGTAAATAACTTCACATTCGATTGCTCGCGGTTTATCTTCAACTTTTGTTTTGCCATCACGAGTGGTAAATAATACCACGTATAATTCACGAGGGTGCTTTTTAATTTCTTCTTTTTTTGCTTTCTTTGCATCCACTGGCATTGAATCTCAAAGAGCTTTATTTTCCTTTTTCCATTCTTTGAAATCAACTACTTTTCGTTTTGCGACATAGGAATCAATAATTTCTTTCCCTTGTTCATTATGTTCTTTTAATCAATATTTAATGCTGCGTCATACTTCATCTTTCTTTTGTTTATTAGGTACCACGTTTTCATTAATCCGTTTTTTCCGTAATACCAAGAAGATGATGACACCAACTGGAACAAGGAGGAAGAGGATGAAAAGAAATGAATTTGATGACATACTTGTTTTATCCTTAAATTATTTGTTTATTTTATTTTATTTAACGTAATCTTTAATTAAAAAAATTTTTTTGTGTTTTTTTACTAAGTAAGTATTAGTTGCAACACGAAATGCTTTCTGGTTTAAATTGCTATGCAAAAAACTTAATATCCCTTGCAATTTATTGCTTGATAAATTGCGAACATGATGCAAATATAAATAAATTTTTAGCAAATTAAGTTGATAATGCAAATTTAATTTAAATAGTAAATTAAGATCATTAACTTTCATTCAATCATGATAGTAAAGTAAACTCTTTAGATACTGTGCTTGTAATGAATCATTGATTTGTTTAATTAGTAATAACAGCAGTTCCTTTTTATCATCATGATGAGCAAGCAAGATACGAAGATAATTGCGCAAGTATTTGGGATCATTATTTGTTTCATCAATGCCATACTTTAAATAATGAGCATGACAATAATTAATTAAATCATTTTTGGTATATTTATCAAGGAATGGACGAATAATGAAAAGATGCTTAATGAGATTGTACTTTTTAATTCCGTAATGAAATAAACTACGGTGTTTAATTATTTGCATTAAACCAGTTTCTAAGTAATCATCTAAGTGGTGAGCCATTAAAAGTTGATGATGATTAGTTAGGTTTGCTACTAAATTAAAAAAGTTATAGCGTACTTCTCTTGCTCACGCTTCAAAATTTTTAATTTCGGTGGTGCGATAAATTGCATGGTTAATATTTTTAATAAATAACTTTAAGTGGTGCACATGGCAATAATGTTGCACAATATGCATGTCCCGATTAGCACTTTTTCGCCAGTGATAATTAACATGTATAACTGCATAAACTTGTTTTTTTCTTACTGCCATGTCAAGTAAAGCCATGGAATCAGGCCCCCCGGAACATGCCACCAAATACTTTAGTTTCACCTTACTTATTTGTTATATAAATTCATTAATAAATCAAATCTTCCATCACTAAATCACTTTGGTAAGATGGTATTATTGATTTCATTGATGGTTTGTTTAATGGTTGTTAATTCTTGGGGTTTAAATTTAGCAATGACGTAATCTTTTTCGTCATATTTCGGACGATCAATACCTAAGCGAATACGTTTAATGTCAGCAGTACCTAACATTAAAACAACATTCTTCATGCCGTTATGTCCTCCCCCACTACCTTTAGCCCGAATTTTAAAGCTACCAACAGGAAAGTCCATGTCATCATGTAAAATGATAATGTTTTCATAAGGAACATCAAAATAATCAGCAAATTTTTTAATTAATTCCCCAGAATTATTCATGTAGTAACTTGTACTAATTAGTAAATAAATTTCATTGTCACCTTGATTGAATTTGGCATACTTACCACAATTTTGGAAATTCTTTCATTCGAGATTATGTTCGTTAACATAATCTTCAACACACATTCGTCCATAATTGTGTCTCGTATTATTAAATTCATCACCAGGATTTCCTAATCCAAAAATTATTGTTTTCATATTCATTAATATTATTAATTATATAAAATTAATTTTATTAGATATTGATGCGTTTTAATCCGATTAACCTAAGAAATTATTATGAAAGAAAAAGTAACAAAAGCCATTATTTGTGCAGCAGGATTTGGCACCAGATTTTTACCAATTACTAAATCAATTCCAAAGGAAATGTTAAACATCATTGATACTCCCGCCATTGAATTTATTATCCAAGAAGTATTACAAGCAGGCATTAAAGATATTTTAATTATTGTTAGTTCTAACAAGAATGCTATCATTGATTATTTTGATAGCAATTACCAATTAGAACAACATCTAACTAAAAAGCAAAAAGATAAAGAATTGCAATCAATTACTCAATACAACAAAGATTGTAATATCTTTTTTATTCGACAACATTATCCCCAAGGATTAGGCGATGCGATTTCGTATGCTAAATCATTTGTTGGGGATGAACCATTTGCCGTGTTATTAGGGGATGATGTCATTATTAATCATGAACCAAACATTCCAAGTGGATTACAACAATGTTTACAAGTCTTTAATAAGTATCATAAGATGGTATTAGGGGTGCAAGAAGTACCTGATAAAGAAATAAATAAATATGGAATAATTACACCAGCTAAAGATTGTACGAACCAATTAGAAATGCCAGTGACTGGAATTATTGAAAAACCAGAATTGAAAGATGCTCCAAGTAACTATGCAGTCATTGGTCGATATATTTTAACCCCAACCATTTTTAGCGAAATTGGGAAATTAAAACCAAGTTCCCGCGGGGAAATCGAATTAACTCCAGCCCTTGAAGAAATCATCAAGCAAGATGGAGCTTACGCCTGCAATATTTTAGCGAAGCGTTACGATATCGGCAGTAAACTTGGTTTAATTAAAGCAGTAATTGATGAAGCACTAGCACGCAATGATTTAAAAGATGAAGTTGTGCAATATTTACACCAATTCTGCAAGATTTAAAAATTAGTTTCGTGGTTTAGAAATAACAGTTTCACGTTCTACACGTACCTTTCAAGGGTGTGTAGAATTTTTTGCCACATAATAGTATAAGAAGGTGGCACACATGATGCATCCACCACTAAAAATAAAATCAAATCATAATGAGCATGCGGTATATACATATTCAACATGAGTTAAATCAATAGTAACATGCATCTTTACGTCGTTAATTCTAGTAGCTGTAAAGTTAGCTCAGAAATATAAATTCGTTGGAATAATAAAGCATAAGAACAATAACTGTGCACTTAATAAAGCAATGTTACAATAAAATGCTTTGTTTGCGTAAATATAAGTGGGATACATTATGAGTCCGCAAATAATCACGCTAAAACTAAACATTAAATATTGCATGACGCAAAGTTGACCCGTTAACGTGTGATGGAAAATGATAATAAACATGAAAATGAATTGCCAGATGGTACAGCAAATAATTGCAACGACAAACCATCGCATTCATTTTTTAAAGAATAATAAGTATTTATCACCAAGTGAATTAACTTGGTTCGTACTTGGTAAATTATTTGTTTGTTTAATTAATTTGCCCATTATCCTACCTTTACATTTTCCACTGGTAAATTATAATTGCTATCTTTACCATGTTTACGTGAGACTGCTAAAATTGCACTGCCAACTCCTAATTGACCAATAAACATGGTAATGATGAGGAATAAGATGCCTCCTCAATGTAAGCTGTTTAGTAAATTACCTAAACTTAGTCCACACGTACCAAACGCACTACTTACCACAAAGAAGTCATTAATGTAATTGTTTAATTCTTTATTTGCTCCGTAATAAGTAAAGTGTACCACGAAACTAGTAATAATTATTAAGATGATGGCAAAAGTCATTACTAAGAAACTATCACTAATGGTACTTTGACTAATTTGCTTCTTAAACATGACAATTTTGTCTTTGCCACCAAATTTAATAAATAATGAACAAATTACAATAATGAAGGTAGTAATCCGAATTCCTCCACCCGTGGAAGATGGTGAAGAACCAATGTACATTAAGATTGTGTATAAAATTTTGGATGATTCACTATTCGTATTTAAATTATACGAATCAAATCCCGCACTTCTAGTTGATGCACAATTTCAAAAAATTGCTCAGTTTTTATTTGCTCATGGATGTACTCCCCACGGACTATAAATCGTATTTAAATGTCCGTATGGATCATAATTTTTCACGTTAATTAAAGAATATGCATTACTTAAACTATCACCACTGTAAGCAAAGATATATGCTAAACAAGTGGAAATAGCTAATAAACAAATAAAGCCAATTAAACACATTTTGGAAAATAAGGAAAATTTAAACGGAGTATGCTTAATTTTATTTTTAAAGTATAAGTATACTTCATAAATAACAGGATAACCAATTCCTCCAATAAATCATTCGCTCATTAAAATGAATTGGACAATGACACCAATGCCATTACGGTATGCACTCATTGATGATTCACCAAACAAACTAAATCCTGCGTTATCTAACGCGGAAATGGAATCAAACATTCCGTTTCAAAATGCTCATCTTCAGTTATGATAAACTCGTTCGTATTGTGAAGCACTAAAGCCAAGATAATATGGATCAGCATAATTGTGAGTAGTAGGAATGCTAATTGGTAAATGAGCAGGAATGTAATAAAAGCAAAACATTAACAATAAAGAGCACACAATGTTAATGCTCATGATGAAAATAACTCCGGAAACAATTAACTTAACCACATTGTTTAAAGTTTCCCCCCCACGTTCTGATTGCAATACCACAATGGTATTAAACCGTAATTTTTGTTTTGGGAAAAAAGATCGATAAAGTAAGATGAACATGACGAATAATCCTACTCCCCCAAACAAGATTAGCAAGTAGATTACTACTTGACCAAATGGTTTAAACGTAGTATCAGTAGGGGTCACAACTAAACCCGTATCACTAAAAGCACTAGTAGCAGTAAATAATGCACTTCAAAACGTATAGTGATTTTTAGTCGTTACTGGTCCTCAGTTGACTGCAGCACTACTCATTAATAATCCTGCTCCAACTAAACAAAACACCGCATACCAAATTAAAATAAATTGCACCGTATTGGGTTTAATAAAAGCATTAAATCACTGCTTAAATTTTTGTTTGAATTTTTTACTTTGCTTATTTCAGTTATTATTCAAATGCATAACTATATCTTAATATAATTAATAAAATATAACAATGTTTAGCAATTTTATCGCTTTACATATTTTATAAAATAATAGAAAATTAATGAGTAATTTATATGAGTAGAAATAATTTAATTTGTGTCATTGGGATGAATACTTTTGGTTTAGCATTAGCAAATAATTTAAAGAATCTCAATAAATTAGTAATGGTGATTGATAAAGATGAAAGCATTATTAATAAATTAAATAACCAATTTGAAAATGTAATTTGTGCTGATGCTACTGATATTAATACTTTGAAGTCATTAGGAATTCAAGACCTTGACACCGTGATTGTAGCAATTAAGTCATTTGAGACTTCAGTATATGTATGTAATAACTTGCATGAATTAAAGATTGCAAATATATATGCCTATGCAAACAGTTCAGTGCAACGGCGAATTTTAGTAAGTATTGGTGCCACCAACGTAATTACACCTGAAATTGATAGTGCTCAAATTCTTGCCAGTCAATTAGCAAGTCATACTGATGTCAATGATACGTTCATCGGTAGTAATTATAGCTTAATCAAAGTTTTTGTCAATAAAATCAATTCAATGTCAGTGGATGAAATTAAAGATAAATTACCATTTGTGCAAATCATTGGACTTAAGCGCGGGAACCGCATTATTCTTGCTACCATCTTGCAAAAAATTCAAATGGGTGATATCTTATACGTGGCATGTGAAAGCAGTATTGTGCCTCAACTCATGAATTTCTTTTATAAAGAGCCAATTAATGAATAGATGATTAATAATAAAAAAATAGTGGAGGTTTAAATTCCACTATTTTTCTTTCTGGCAGGGGTAACAGGACTTGAACCCATAACACGCGGATTTGAAGTCCGCCGTTCTACCAATTGAACTATACCCCTAAAATTAAAGAAGGATGTTCCTTCTATAATTTTAAAGCAAAATTAAAAAAAATTAACTTTTTTTATTGTTTATGATGAATTGTATCATAAACAAGATCAAGCATACTCCGCAAGTCAGTAATATTTGCTAACTTATCATCATCAAGGTGAATATTAAATTCTTTTTCAATATCAAGAATTAATGGGAGCACTGATAATGAATCAATTCCAAAGTCAACTAACTTTTTATCTAGTTGCTTTGGATCAGTAATATTAATGTTGATTTTTTGCTTTTGAAAAATATCATTTATTTTCTTGATTTGGTCAGGAGTAAATAAACTAGTAACTGAATAATTATTGTTGTTTGTATTATCCATAATAATAGTTCTCAATTTTTAATAATTATATTAGTTTATTAATATGCTTTTGCAAAATATACTCAATATAAAGCTGGTTTATTTGTATAAATGCATTTAACGTTTGGATCAGTGTTTACTTCTTTAATGCATCTCGTACTAAAAGTAGTTTCTTTTTTGAATTGTTTTTCTTCATCAACAGTGCCAGCTCAGGGAGCTAAAGCAATGTGCTTATTAGCAATTGCTTGTTTAACTTCGTCTAAAGTATGACATACTTCAATCCCGTGATCAAGAATCTTATTTGCTTTTGCTCTTAATAATTGGTTGTATTGTTGAATTAAAGTTGGCAATTTGTCAACAAAATCAGTCATTGGATAAGTAACTTTAACATCATCAAGACGGTTAATAACCGTGATAGTGTTGGTTTCCATTTCTTTTTTACCAACTAGTAAAATGAATGGACAACCTAATGCTTCGTATTTTTTAATCTTAAAGCCTAGTCCTTTGTTTTCAAGATCAATTACTACGTCGTCATCATGAAGCATATCTTTTAGTTTATTAGCATATGCAATCATTTCATCATTGCTATTTAGTAAACAAATTGCAAATCTAATAAAAGCAACTGCTCATGGTAAAACCAAACCTTTATTATCACTGTGAGTCATGATGATGGCTCCAATAATCCGGGTAGAAATTCCAGCTGAAGTTTGATATGGATAGACTACTTCGTTGTTTTCATTACGGTACATTACTTTATAAGGTTTGACAAAGTTTTGCCCTAAGAAGTGTGAGGTTGCACATTGCAGTGCTTGACCATCAGGCATTAAAGCTTCACACGTATAGGTTTCTTCCGCCCCCGCAAAACGTTCATATTCAGTTTTGGTGCCATTTAAAACTGGAATGTTTAAATCATTTTCAATGAACGTTGTATATACTTCATTTAGTTTTTTGGCAAAGTCAATGGCTTCTTGTTCACTTGCATGAATGGAGTGCATTTCTTGTCAATAAAATTCACTTGTGCGTAAGAATGGACGGGTATTTTTTTCAACGCGAAAGACGTTAGCTCATTGATTAAATTTAAATGGTAATTGCGAATATGAAACCAACGTATCTTTGAAATACCGGCAGAATAAAATTTCACTAGTTGGTCTTAATACTAACTTTTGGGAATCCAATGCACTGCTTTCTTCACCAACTGCATTCTTAGTAACAATAAACATTTCAGGTGCAAACCCAGATAAATGTTGTTTTTCCAACAAAAAATCTTCGTACGGAATTAAGGTTGGCATCATTAAGTTTTTAATTCCTAATGGTTTAAAGTATTGGTCTATTTTGGCTTTGATTTTTTCCCAAATGGTGGTTGCATTTGGATTAAATACCACCGTACCTTTAACTTCACTGTAGTGAATTAAATCTGCGTTCTTTAATACATCATCATATCACTTAGCAAAATTTACTTCTTGGGCAGTAATAGCACTATTTTGATTATTATTTTCCATAATTATTTATTTAATCATCATCCTTATCAATATTTAGTTCTAATAACCGATTTAATTCAATGCTGTATTCTAATGGTAGTTTATTGGAAAATGGAGCAATAAATCCCACTAACATTAAATTCTTAGCCGTATCGTGATCAATACCTAAAGAAGTTAAATAGAACATATTTTCTTGGTTTAACTTACTAATGTATGCTTCGTGTTCTACGGACGAAGTACTATTTTGAATAGATTCATATGGGTAAGTTAAACCCTTACTATTTTCATTTAAAAACAAGGAATCGCATTTAACGTGAGCGTAACTATTGCTAGCATCTTTTTTAATTTCCACTCAACCCCGGTAATTAGCAATTCCATTCCCGCTGGCAATCGTTTTAGAAATAATGGTACTTCTAGTGTGCGGAGCAGTATGAATCATTTTCGCCCCCGTATCTTGTTCAATGTTGTTATGACTAACTGCAATTGAAACGCATTCCGCACTTGCATATTCCCCGCTTAAAATGGTGCATGGATACTTCATGTTAATGCGTGATCCTAAATTACCATCAATTCACGACATGTAACCATAAGCGTCTACTTTGGCACGCTTAGTGACTAAGTTTAAGACGTTATCACTTCAGTTTTGTACCGTGGTATATTGCATTTTGGCATTCTTACCCACATATACTTCAACGCATGCAGCATGTAAGTTATCTTCACTGTAAATAGGAGCAGTACATCCTTCGATGTATTGCAATGAACTATTATCATCAACAATGATTAAAGTACGTTCAAATTGACCAACGTTCTTGTTATTAATCCGGAAATAAGTATGTAATGGTAAATTAACAGTGGTATTTTTAGGAACATAAATAAAAGTACCTCCTGATCATACTGCGGCATTTAAAGCAGCAAATTTATGTTCTTTACTGTAAATTAATTTCCCTAAATATTTTTGCACTAATTCTGGATAATTTTTTACTGCACTATCAAGATCTGTATAAATTACGTTCTTTAGTGCGGTTTCTTTAAAGACTTGGGAATAAACCATTTCACTATCTAGTTGCGTTTCAAGTCCATTTAAATACTTTGCTTCTTCTTGGTTAACATGTAATTTTTCGAAAGTATCCCGAATGTTAGCTGGTAAATCTTCTCATTTCTTTTGTTTGGTAGTATCGTATTTGGAATAATAAATAAATTTATCAAAGTCAAGGAATGATAAATTTGGTCCCCATTTGGGAATGCTAAGTCGTTCAAAATCATGATAACCATTTAAGCGGAAGTTTAGCATTCACTCTGGTTCATTTTTTAATTTGGAAATTTGGCGAATGGTATTTTCGTTAATACCAAAACCTGTATTAATTATTTTCATGCTCATGGTTCTTAATATCTTCAATAATTTTTGTTGCACTAAGTGCACAACTTTTGGCACACATAATGCGATTTTGTTGTTTATAAATATTTTTAAATACTACTAGATCGCCTAGTAAAGCATCATCAGTTACTTGTCCATTTTCAATCATTTGAAAATAAGCAGTTAGAATTTTTTTGGCTGTTTCAAAGTCCTTATTTAGCAATTGATTGCATAACAAATCAATGGATGAGGTGCTAATTGCACATCCGATGCCATAAAAAGATGCACCAATGATTGTTGATGCATTAGTACTTAAAACTAATGTCAAGTCATCAGTGCATGTGTCAGTAATAGTTTTATAGCAAAAAGTATCATCATTGGTGGGAACTTTGTCTTTGGTAATTAAATTAACTGGTCTGGTTGCATGGTCAATAATTAACGACCGGACAAAGTTCTTATCATTATACAAGTCCATTTAATTCATCTCCTGGTTTAAAGTTGTTAATTGCTTTAATTAACTTGTTAATATCGCTGCGATTGTTATAGAACATTACACTTGCTCGCACGACGGAGTGAGCATGTAATGGATAACAAGCTAATTTTGCACAAGATAATGAACTGCGGCAAAAAATTCCTTTCTTGCCTAGATAATATTCAATATCTTGACCATCAATAATTTGGTGTTTATCATCATAGATATTGAAAGTAATTAACGGGGAATCAGCACTAGGAGTATACAAAATAATTTTGGACAAATCTACGTGTTTTAAAAAATATTCTTTTAAACTTTTTTCATGACGAGCAATGTTTTGATACCCAATCTTCATTCATAATTGCAATGAGCTATCAAAACCAACGATAGCAGGCATATCATAGTCAATATAATGTGCTACTTCATATGCCTTTAAATCAAAGTTTAAACGTTGTTGGGCTTCACTGCTGATATAAGTAAAACCAAGGCCCGTTGGGCCAACTAATTTGTGAGCACTACCAACTAAAAAATCACATTTAGTTTGGTGACAATTAGCTGGGAAGTGTTCAAGTTGTTGCGTTGCATCAACTACACACCAAATATTGGGATTAATTTTTTTAATGCTAGCAACTATTTTCTTAATGTCAACTAAATTAGCAAGTAAATTACTTGCTCCAGCAAATGCCACTATTTTTGTTTTGCTTGTAATGGCATTAGCATATAATTGGGGAGTAGGAATTACTTCTTCTTTACCAACTAAAACAATCTTGATTTGTTTTTGGTCACGTAGTTTATATCATGGAAGTAGGTTTGAACCGTGTTCCATGTAATGAATAACAATTTCATCCCCTGGTTTTAATTCATCATAAAGTAAATTAGCAATGAAGTTTAACGATTCTGTACTACCTGTACTGTACAGTACTTCACTTGGTTTTGCTTGCAAGAATTTTGCTAAAGTTTTCTTTGCATTTTTAAAGCATTGTGTGGCAATCTTATCATTTTTAGTTAATGGATTATTTGTAACTAATGCATTGACATTTTGCATGTACCAATTAACTTTTTTAATCATTGTCATTGGCTTTAAACTAGTAGCAGCATTGTCAAGGTAAACTAAATTCTTGTGGTATTTAAATCATGGGAAATATTGTCTTCAATTTGTTGTTTTTACTTGTTTCATCCTTTTGCCATAATTCTTTTTACTAATGGGAATTTATTAGTGTTTTGGGAACTTGTTTAATACTTGGATTAAACGATCAATATCTTCGTAGTCGTTGTAGAATAGCATACTTGCTCGAATTACTCCATCAACGTGTAATGGGTATTTTGCTAAACTAGCAGATGCTAATCCACCCCGAACAACAATATTGTTCTTAGCGAAGTAACGTTCCACGCTGTGGAAGTCAACTGGTTTACCATCTTTATCCATGAAGTTAAAGGTAATTAATGGGGTAGCTGGGCTCTTACTATAAAGAACAAAGTCACTTCTCTTTGGCATGTGTTTTAAGAAGTATTCCTTTAAATCCTTTTCCCGCTTAATAATCTTGTCAGCACCAATTGCTAGCAAGTATTTTAGGGATTCTTTTCATGCATATAAACCTGCAGCATTTGGTGTTCCACCTTCAAATTTGTGTGGTCCTTGTGCATATTTAAAGCCGGTTTCACTAATTTCAGAGTTCATGTCTCCCCCATACTTTAATGGAGTCATGATGTCATATCATTCCTTCTTAATGTATAAGAATCCAGTTCCAGTTGGAGCAATCATCTTGTGACCACTACCTACGCAGAAGTCAAATTTGTTGTAGTGGCATCTTACTGGGAAGTGTTCAATGTATTGAGTAGTATCGCAAAGGACAAAAATTTTAGGGTTGAATTGTTTAATGGTATCAACAATCTTGCGAATGTCTACTTCATCAGCAAGTAAATTTGAAGCACCGGTAAAGCAAACTAACCGTGTTTTAGGAGTTAAAGCATTCTTAATTTCTTCTGCAGTAACGAAAGTTGAGTCTTTACCAACAAAGACTAACTTTACATTCTTGCGTTGCTTTAGTCTTAGTCATGGAACTACATCAGAGTCGTGTTCCAAGTAAGTTAGAACGATTTCATCACCTTCGTTCAAAATATCTAACATGGAATTAGCAACTAAGCTAACACTTTCGGTGGAACCACTGGTGAAGAATACTTCATCAATATCAGCTTCAAGATATTTCGCTAATAGTTTTCTGGTTTCATCCATTCCTTTCTTAACTTTCATTGCTAAATCATTGTCACTGTGAGGATTAGCAGATAACTTTTCGTAATATTCGTTAACAGCTTTGATCATGGACATTGGCTTTAAAGTGGTAGCAGCATTGTCCAAGTAAACTAAATTTTTGTTGTTTTCGAATCAAGGAAAATCTTTTTTATAGTTTTTTAGTACTGGCATTTTCTATTTCTCTCCATATATCTATATTTAAATTATCATCTTTTTTTTCCATAATAAACGATTTATATAAAGTTTTTAACAAAATATTTAAACTATTTTCGATTCCTAAAGCGTCTAAATAAAACAATTCTTCTTTGTCAACTGTACCCACTAATAACTTGTGAGCACTAGTAAAACTATTGTTAGCAACATCAATTTGGGGAATCCCACTAAACACTGCTTCATCCATAATGACATTTTTAATTTCTTGTTCACTATAGATGTTAGCAAGTGGTTTAATATTGTTCTTTGAACATAGTCCTAAATTAGTAAAAGCATGGTGAAAACTAATTCCATGGTAAAAAATATAGGAATAAGTATGTTCCACGTTATGAATCGCAGTTAGTTTAATTGTTTTCCGGTAATGATCTTGATTTAAGCAAAAATAATTAACCGTTAGTTTATTATTGTTTTCTTCTAAATGGAATGTTCAATCAAGGGCATAGTCCATTTTGCTTAAATCAATGAACGTAAACTTTAATTGTTGTTCCGGCTGGCTAATGCGGTATGATTTAAATCGTTTTTCTAACGTAATTAAATCATTTTCATTATTAATTAAATAAATTTCATTATTCATAATTACATTTTTAATTCGTCTTGATAATTTTGGTTATCAAATTCATCATCATTATTATCGTCTTTTAATGCTTGTTTATATTTTGCGTATCCATGATCAGCAATATCTTTGACTAATTCGTACGTACCTTCTTTAACTACATGCTTATTCAAAATTAAATAAGCATGGTTCGGAGTTAGATAGTGATAAATAAAGTTAGAGTGCGAAATGACGATAATACTGGTATCAGGGTGATTATCGTAATATTGCTTAATTAATTCACACACTTTCTTTAATGCATCAACATCAAGTCCCGTATCAATTTCATCAATCAAAATTAATTTAGGGGCACATAATTCCATTAATAGAACTTGGAATTTCTTTTTTTCACCCCCCGATCAGTTAAAATTAACTTCCCGTTCCAAAATGTCATTGGTTAAACCAAGATCACTTAAGCGTTTTAATACTTTCACATAAAAATCACTCATTTGTTTGGTTTTGTCTTGGTTTTTTAATAATGCTTGCAATAAATCCATCGTTTTTAAACCAACAATGGTTTCGGGATTTTGTTGCATCATGTGAATGCCACATTTGGCAATTTCTTGCGGTAAACTATTTGTAATATCTTTATCATCAAAAATAACTTGGCCTGTTTTCTTGATGGTAAAGTGATTGAAGATAGCTTTTAAAATCGTAGTTTTACCACATCCGTTTGGACCAACTAAACTTACAATTTCGTGATTGCCAATTGTTAAATTAATCTGCTTTAAAATTACTTTTTTATCAATACTAACATTTAAATCTTTTACTTGTAACATCTTTTTATCCTATAATTATGCCTTCTTAAATTTTATTTTTTAGTTAGTAATTATAACAACCTTTTATAATTATCTTTAATAAAATGAATAATATTATGGCAAAAAAGCATCACATTAAAACTTCTTGAAAGAAAATTGGCTTATATTCTAGTTTAAGTTTATTAGCAATTTTACCGATTACTGCGGTTGTGTCTTGTACCCAATCAAGCAATAATTCTACTTCGTCTAATTCCACCCCCATTAGTCAACTTGATACTTATGATGGTAAGAAGGGATTTACTTCTAATCTAAGCATTAATGATATTGCCAATGACGCATTATTAAATTCAACGACTAACAGTGCGTGAATGGCATATAAGACTGATGAATTAATCTATAACTACTTTAAAAATAGTACTAATAAAACAGTGCAATCATTGTTTACGTCTGCTCAAAACACTGCTACCACTGCTTATAACAAAGATGTTAACAACTATAAAAGTGAATACGGTGATAAATGAGAATACTATTTACAAACTAATTTGTTTGATGCCGAAGGGGGAACCAAACAAAGTTATTTGTTATCCCAAATGGCATCCACTTTACTATCAGATTTTAAGAACTTAATCTTTGGTGATAATTTATCTGGTTTTAAAAGCTTATTAGGTTTTTGAACCATTACTAAAACTGAAAATGGCAATGTTTCCTTATTGCCAATGAGTGAATGAACAGATGATAATTCCAGTGACGTATCATCAAGTTCATTTATTAACAATCCAATTAACTGGGCAGGAAACAAAAATGATACCAGTAGTGATGCTAATACTTCCTTAGGTTTTTTTCCTAACATTTACACTGATTTAAATAGTGATCAACAAACTTTATATTTACACTTAGCAAACTTTGACCAATACGTGTTTGATCAATGAATCATTCATGATGAACCATTTATTGCTTCAAGTATTTTGTATCAATACTATACCAAGAATAGTTCGAACAACTTAGATGCAAGTAATAGTATTTACAATACAAAATACTTTACTAGTTTGCCTACTTCTAATAATTTGGAATTTCCGCAATTTGGAAGTATTGCTAATAACCAATTTGATTCACACTTATATGATTATTTACAACCAGAAAGCAAAAGCAATCCTAATGGCTTTATTGATAGTAATGGAACTTATGTAAGTCCTAGCATTGATAACTGGGTTGGTAAGACTAATGTTTATAATGATCAACAAATTACCGGGGGCTTTAATTTTTATAACCTTGGTAATGTTGGTAATACCCAAACTGGTTACTTTATGACTAATGGAGCATCAATCGCTTCATCTAGTTCTTCATCTTCTTCGTATGAAGCATATAGTTCTTATTTACCATCTTATTCAGCAGCTGCTTTAAATCGGTATAACTTATTAATGTTTGATAATAATACCAATAATGCTTTACCAAGTGGAATTGGAGGAAGCATTATTAATGGGATTAGTGATCAATCATTAAACAAAGATTTATTATCCAACTTCTTATATAGTTATGGAACGAATAATGATGGTAGTAGTGGACAATTTTATCCCTCATATTTAACTAATCCAGGAAGTAGTTTTAATGTTATCAACCCACGGTATACTAACTTGCTATATAATGGGGTACCATTAAATAGCAACAATTTAGCTAGTTTTTGAAATACAAACATTCTTAATCCTTATAAGCATGATACGATGAGTATCTTATCATTCAACTTATTATTCAATAATAACCAACTATCGCCATATATTTTTACTAGGGATGGAGATGGAGTGCACGTTATTGCTATTGATGGATATCACCGGATTATTGCCGCGGAAGAAGACCCTAGTTCAATTGCTAGTCCAATTGCAGTTTATCCAAATCCTACCAATGCTTATGAAGCTGGACTTGATGCACTAGCCCAAGACATTTTGTGACGACAAGAACAAATTTCATCCAATACAGTTACTACCAATATTAAGATTAATTTATATAACGCTTTAGAAGCGTATTATAGTGCGAATGTTAATAGCTTACTATTAAGTTATGCTGCCCAACTCGATAACACTAAGAGTGATGCAAACTATAATCCGTTATTTTCAAGTGGATATAACTTATTTGATAGTAATGACATTAGTGATGTTTTTAACACGAATGCTAAGCAACAACAAGCAACTTTAGCATTATTGCAAATTATCATTACTCAACACGATTATTTAACTGAACAAACTAACGAAAATACTTTTAAAAAACAAGTCTTACAAACTTATACTCAAAATACTACCAGCAACGAATCGGGTAATACTTCGTATGGGGTTGGAACTTACTTTCATGAAAATGGAATTAGACCTGCATATCCATATGCCATCGATTTAAGTAGTAGTGTTATTTATCCATATTTAAGTTATTACATTTATTACTTAAATTTTGCTAATACGTTAAGTGTTACTTCGTTTACTAATAACGCTGCTAATTTATATAACAATGCTACTAAATTGTCAAGTGCTAGTTTTTATAATTTACCAACACTTGACCAACAATTAACTACGATTCATAATGAATTGCAAACCGCGATTACTAATTATTTTAATGCGATGAATTTAGGGCCATGATCCTATAACACTGATTATGCTAATTATTCGCAATATGTCTTTAGTAATAATGATGCAGTTAATAGTGCTATTCAAGGACTATCAAATGACAGTATTTTT
>JAGBOP010000047.1 GCA_017633835.1 bacterium | reverse complement strand
GTTAAGTGAAGACTCAATTTTGCACCGTTACGAAGCAAGTGGGGGTTTAACTGGTCTTGAACGGGTTCGAACAATGGATTTGGCTGATATCCACATCTTTGCTCGCCCTGACCAAATTAAATCCGAAATCAAGCGAACTTATGAAATGCTAAAAGAAATTCATTCCGTTTTAGGAATTGAATTCTCAAGCGTTGATTTATCTTTACATGATCCAAACGATAAGGCTAAATTCTACGACAATCCTGAAATGTGAAAGAACGCAGAAAACCAATTAAGAGAAGCTCTTAAGGAATTAGGCGTTAACTACAAGGAAGAAGTAGGGGAAGCAGCATTCTATGGTCCAAAGATTGACTTCCAAGCAAAGTCTGCTTTAGGTCACACAGTTACTGTTTCAACTATTCAATTGGACTTCTTACTACCAGAACGTTTCAAATTGACTTATAAAGATAAGGATAATAACGATAAACGTCCAATTATGATTCACGTTTCCGCAATTGGCACTTATGAACGGTTTGTGGCAATTTTACTAGAACAAAGTAAAGGTAAATTACCTTTATGACTAGCACCTGATCAAGTTGTCATTATTCCACTTGATGCCAAGTACATGGATTATGCGTTTGAAATCGAAAAAGAACTTCGTGAATACGACATTCGTACTACCATTAATGATAGTGATGAACGGCTATCCAAGAAGATTCGCGATGCTCAAACCCAAAAGATTCCTTACCAAGTTGTCATCGGTAAAGACGAATTAAGTAATAAAACAATTTCTGTACGGAAGTACGGAGAAGACCTTGCAAAAGAAATGAAACTAGATGAATTCATTAACTTATTACAAGATCACATTAGACATCACGTGAAATAGTTTAATGTAACAAAGAAAAAAGGTTATTCCCATTTAATGGGAGTAATCTTTTTTTATTCTATTAATTAGACTAATCTAAAAAGAATAATATGGTTGGAAAAATATTAATTAGTAAAAAAACATATTTAATAAATACTGCTTTTAAATTACCATCAAGATTTAAAAATTGCCAGTGTTTGAATTTATTAATTTATTTATAATTAATAAAGTATGGTCAATAAAACAAAAAAAGACGTCAAACAGGAATTTAGATCTGAAATTACTCGCTTAAAAAGCACGCGAGCCATCTTGTTTTTGATCAATACATTCTTTTGAAAAAATAAAATCGGTCCGATTATTGTCTTCTTATTTCCTTTTTGTGTGGTGTTGCTTTGTTATTTAATTGATATTCCCACCAAACAAGACTATACTTCTTTTGCGAGCACCAACATTTTATTTATTCCCTTGTCTGCTACCCCCGTTCCTTTATTTACTGCTCCCTTGTTGCTAGTGGAAATTAAGAAATCTATTTTGCTAAAGAAGATTGGACAAGCCCATATTGGGGCGTTTTATTACATGGTCATTGCTGGTACTTACTTTGCTTTACTATCGTTCTTATCAGTTTTATTATGCGAAGTATACTGGTTAATGTTCATGAACGTGCACATTGTTGATTACTTTAACATCAAAGATGGATTTAGCGTCTTTTACGCAATTGTTTGCTTAGTGCTAGTTTCAATTAGTTTAGGGTTATTAATTGGGACGACTTTAAAAAATCCAAGCCCAATTCCGATGATTGGAATTGCCGTATTGTTTATTTCGTTTATTTTAAGTGGTACCATTGTTCCACCTGGGGATTTAGCCAAAGTGCAAGCAATTAAGTACATCAACTTATTTTCACCTTTAAATTATCCACTGACACTAATAAACATTAATTATTACTACTGAACAACTTCAAGTCATAATATTTTCATGATTAGTCACCACTTTTTAATTTATGGTTCAACTTATCCATTTCCCCACCCTAAGAATTTCTGAGAATTTTTAATGGACTATTTGGAACCTGCTACTTATGTTTCATTTTATGACCCTTGACAAAAAGTTTTAGCATTAGTCTTTCCATGGGTGGTAATTGCTAGTTTTAATTTAATTAGTTGGAAATGTTTTTCTTGAAGTGCAAGGTAATGTTTACATTAAACAAAGATTTATTAAATTATTTATATAATTATTTCTAAGGATAAAAATTTATATTTTATGAAGTCAAAAATTATTAAGAAATTATCAATTAATTTCGAAAAAGAAATGGTCGTTGACCAAGTCTTTATTGATCGAGATGAAATGCAATTCCACCAAAAACGGTTAACGGAATTATTCAAAGATCTTCCCAAAGAAGAACAAATGAAAAGAATTAATGATGAATTAAAAATCATTATCTTAAAAAATAACTTCTTTAACAAGATTATGGAATTCATTACTCCGTACTACGAATTTGATCTTGACCCCGAAGAAGTTGCTCATGCCAAGGAACAAGTTAAACAAAATTATCCAAGTCGGAAAGATGATGTCATTGAAATGATGGCAGAACGGGCAATTGAAAAGCAATTAATTTATGATGATATTCAAAATCAATTTCATGTTAAATTAACTCAAGATCAAATTGATAAGATGCTAGAAGGAGTTGCTAAGCAAGCCAATGATACGGTTGAAAACATCAAGAAGGATGAACCAAAGTACATTGCTTTAGTAAGCATTTTACAAACTGAATATACTACTAGTTACTTACTAAACAGATTCCCATTACGAGTAAACTTACCATTTGATTGAAACACCCAACAAATTATGTTGTTTAGATTACCCCCTGGTGTAGTTCCTGCTCCAAGTCCAAATCCTAACAATGCTGCTGCTCCAACTAACGACAAGAAGCCTGCTTAGGTAAAAGAAATTAATTTATTATTTTTAAATTTTTTTAGTATAATTTATAACATACAAAATTAAAAGAAGTTAATAACACTCACCTTGTCATTCAAGTTGGTGCACAAGGTTAAAACAAAAATATTGCAAAATATATGCTTTTGGAGAAGTAACTTTTTTGTTATATCCAAAAGCTTTTTTTATGAGGTAATATGTTCGCTACAAATAGCATTAACAACAAACCACGAAGTATTAGTAATAACAACAAAAACAAAAATTTAATCAATAACGAAATTAAATTTAAAGAATTTACTTTAATTGACAGTGATGGACAAAATCTTGGCGTTACCAAACGGGACGTTGCCCTTCGGTTAGCTCAAGATAAGAATCTAGATCTTGTCTTAATTAGCAGCAACGTACCAAACATTGTGTGCAAGATTATGGATTATGGTAAGTACGTATATGATCAACAACGGAAAGCCAAAGACAACAAGAAAAATCAAAAGAAAATTAAAGTTAAGGAAGTTAAAGTTAAACCAACCATTGGTGATAATGATTTAGCTTGGAATGCTGATCACATTAAAGAATGAATTGCCGATGGGGACGTCGTTCGAATTGTGGTCAATGCCAAAGGACGAATGTTAACCAAAAAAGAACTTATTTATGATGTTTTTAATAAGTTATTAACTTTAGTTGGTGATGTTGTCAACGTAAGAAGTCCGCTTAAAATGGTTAGTCCAACTTCTTATGAAGGCATCATTGAACCAAAGAAAGGAAAATAAAATATGAAACTTAAAATGAAAACAAAACGGGCTTTTGCCAAACGTTTTCATGAAACTGGTACTGGTGAATTAAAGCATAAACATGCATATCGTTCACACCTTGCTAGAAATAAAACAACTAAACAAAAACGTCATCTAAGAAAAGATAGCATTATTTCTCTATCCGATAAACACCGTGATCGCTATCTATTACAAGATAAGTAGAAGGAGGTAAATACACATGAGAGTAAAAGGTGGACCTGCAACAAGAAATCGCAGAAAAAAATGATTAAACCAAGCTGAAGGTAGTTTTGGAACCAGACATCTTTCTTACCGGATTGCAAGAAAAACTGTTATTCGGGCTGGTCAATATGCCTTCGCTGGTCGAAGAGCAAAGAAAACTCAATTCAGAGAATTATGAATTG